>JAOZUU010000534.1 GCA_029938515.1 Desulfobacterales bacterium
CGCAAAAAATATGTATTCTGATCATCGGGATGGTCTCCCGCCCAGAATATTTTTTTGCCATAATTCTCCCAGAGAATACTCTTCCAACCAATCCGCCAGGGAATCCGCATCAAGGCGTTCAAGCTGCGTCCACCCCTCTTTTCGATCAGCAACAATAATATCATCAACATCAAATTCACTTAACAAATCAGGGGATTGAATTGAAACTATCACCTGACGTTTTTTTGAGGTTGACCGAAGCATGGATGCCAAAAGATGAATTGCGAAAGGATGCAACCCTAACTCTGGTTCGTCAATCAGGATAGTCTCCGGCTGAAATTCATTCGGTTGCAGCAAAACTGTTGCCAAACAGATAAAACGTAATGTACCATCGGAAAGATGGTGAGCCTTAAAGGGGATATCTTGCCCCTTTTCCCTCCATTCTAATTCAATTTGTTCTTTATTATCAGGCTGGGGACGAAGGTAAAAGTTGTCAAAAAATGGTGCAACCAGACGAATTGTTTTTACAATTCGTTGATAATGTTTGGGGAAGTTATTTTTCAGCAAATAAAGAAATGCTGCCAGATTGCGGGCATCACTTCTTAAAAAATCATTCACATTGATACCATGCCGCTGTTTTACAAGTGCTGTATCGCTGGTGTCATGGAAATGGTAAACTCGCCAGCTTTGCATACTGGGCAGTAAATGATCTTTTTGAATAGTTGCATCTTCTGTCGCAGCGGATTCAAAATGACCGGAGTAACTAAGATCCATCATCTGATTAAAGGCAAAGGTTTCTTTTTCAAAAAGAAAACGGTTATCAACGGTTGGGGTTAATTTGAAAGAGTAAATATTTGAACCAAAAAATATCTGTGCATCCAAACACGCTGTTTTTTTCCTGCCAAAATGCAACATGGCATCCGGGCCACCCTGCGTGCCAACATAAAATTGAAGTTTTCCATCCAGCATCTGTTGAACTAAACGAAAGAAACTTATAAAGTTTGATTTTCCCGCCCCATTGGGTCCAATAAGTACATTTAATTCCCTTAATTCCAGATCACATTTTCGGATTGACTTAAAACCCTGTATATTGATGCGGGATAATTGATTTGGGTTCATGTTGTCTCCTTTATAGCCTGACCGATAGTTTTATATACATTCTGTCAGACAGGGTTACTCAACCTGCTTTCTATATAAAATAATTTTAAGATAGTCTTCTGTTGCCTCAAAAACTGGTTCAACACCATTGAATTTTTTCATTAATGGAATCACTTTTGTTCTCACTCCCATCCCCCTGTAATCGACATAGCCATAGTCCCGAAGGATTTCCATAATCAGAGTATTTCTTGGCGAACGTTGCCCAGTGATCATCTTCTCTATCGTCATAGAATTTTGCAAAGACCCAGGGCTTATGACTTCCATCCGATCAGAGTAAACACCGATTTCAATATCTACAAACCGTGTCCAATCTCTATGTGCCAAGGCATTTATTACAGTCTCTCTGACTACACCAAAGGGATAAAACCACTTTTTTTCCCTACGAAAATCTTCATCGACCTCACCTGGTTCTTCGGTTATAAATGGTTCAATTTGATCAAGAAATTTTTCTATTAGCCCCGCATCAATTAACTTTTTCCCCGATTCTGAAATATCCCACCGACCAACCATTGGGGCATCAAGAATTAAATCCAGCTTAGCTTCATATTCCTTGTCTTCACCGTTAAAGACAAATACACGGAGACCTGCTGGTTTAAAATACTGACGGGGTTGCTTTCCAAAAAGAACTAAGCCTGCAACGGTGCAAAAGCCGTCAGCTTCCGTTAACAACCCCAAGCCAGCCAGTCGTTGTTCCCACTCTTCATCGGTTGTAGGGATCTCGGGATCTTGAATAATATTTTGCAAATAATTTTCCAGTCGTGCTTTATCGAGACAACTTGAATTCGTTCGTGCTATGGGTAAAGTCTCAGTATGTAGCATCCCCCCTACTTCAAACAAACGCATCTGTTGTTCTCGAGTAGCTAATTGAGACGTGGAACCGACTCTGATATAAATTTTCTCTTCACCTCGATCCCTCAAGACATAAGGTTTAGATATACCTTGTGGAAAAGTAAGAACCGCTACAAAAATATCCTCTCCCATGTTTACTTCTTCGTAATAGGGAAGAACTAAAGGATGAATTTTATCACGAATAACGTTCATTACCCATTCTTCACTGTTTTCACGCTGTAATCCGGAAATTGATCCATCATCTTCTACACCAAGTAATACCCGGCCTCCTTGAAAATTAACCATGGCCACAATTTCTTTGGCAAATTGTTCCGGGCGGATATCATCTCGCTTAAATTCAACACCGGAATTTTCTTTGTTGGCGATTATTTCTAATAATTCTGTTTTTAGCATACAGTCCTCTTAGCCCCGATAAACGGGAAATAAGTTTGGATAAGTATCTTCACCAAAAAATATCTTGTCATGAAAGCGCAAGATATTTTTTTCTAAGGTACTAATACCCATACTTTACTTTACGCTGGTTAAAGGCAGTTTTACCACCTTCAAGAATATTAGCAGCCTGGTCACGAACTGCCGGGACATCAATTGCCCCCTGTGCCTCTGCAGGCATATGAGCCTGCCCTTCAAATGAACCGAAAACACCAATCCATTCAGCATCTCCAAATACAGGGATGTTGGCATTATGGGTTGCAAAGATAAATTGACGGCTGATTTTTGCAGAGCGAAGTTCCGTAACAATCC
>JAOZUU010000063.1:0-5247 GCA_029938515.1 Desulfobacterales bacterium
ACCAGGCGATTACCCGTTTCAGGTGGTGTCAGGGTCACGGCGGGAAGCTGAATGACCCTGTCATCCAGATCGGCTTCTCCTTCAAAGGACCATCGGGCGTCGTTTTTTTGAATCCGAATATGACCCTTTAACGGTTTATTCACGCGGATTATCGGCGCCTTTTGCGGATAAAACTGCCCGATGAGCTCATTTAGATCAGCAAAGGTCGATACGGTGGCTTGCATGGATTTTTCCATCGATCCGATGATCCCCTCGGCCTCGAAAGATGACCGGCCCCAGGTGCCGCCGGCACTGAACCGGCTTTTATCCCCAGCGGTTATCACCATCTGTCCCTGCCGGATATCGAGGGGAAGTTTTAATCTAGTATGCACCAGCGATGAACCGGCGGTCGTAAAAGTCCCGGTAATTCGGGTAGGTGAATTGGGATCCGGTCGCCGTATTTTAAAAATGGCCGATAGCTGTCCTTTTATGGTTTTTATTCCGGCACCGGCTGTCCGAAATTCGGCGGGAAGGATCGACATATGTCTTACCGCTAATACATCGGTCAGATCGAAATCGGTGTTTATGGCAATATCCACGTTTGGTTGCGGAATTATTCCACCTGCATTCCAAAGCCGCCCGGTGGTGCCGGTAATCTCAAAAGCCGAGCCCCCCCACCGGCCGTTTCCATTCAAATGAATCGGCCCCTTTTCATCAAAATCGATTCGGCCGGACATCAGATCAAGGGGCAGGGGAAAGGCCGTGTGCGTAATTTGGCTGTTTTTCATCTCCATTCGACCCGTTAAGGCCGGTAAACTCCGGGTATCGGGAAAAAACAGGTTGATATCGGCCGCCACTTGTCCCTTGGCGGCGGAGAAGCGGTCGACTTCGTGTCGAATAACCCGAGGCAGCAGGGGATGCTTCCCCTGGCGTTTTAAATCTTCCAGGAGAAAATCACCCCGGATGCCCAGGGTAAATGCGTCCGATTCTCCGTAAAGATCCGACCAGGTCATGGTTCCCTGGCGAAGGTGGGATCCACCGAATTTACCGTTGACCCCGGCAATCAACAACCGGCCCCGATTAATTACAACCTCTCCGGCAACATCGGTTACGGGAAGGCCCGGACCTTCGAACAGGGCAGTCATCTCCGCAAGCGTCAGGCGTATTTCGAGAACATCGACGTTTTCGGGCCGGCCCAATTTCTTGATCTGGTCTATTGTCCCGTTTAACCTGAAACGGTCCAACTGGGCCTTTCCACCGGTGAACAGAGGAAAAAGACGGGTTTCGATCCATCCGGGCACCAGCGGGGTGGGAAAAATTTCTTTGAACACGGCCAGTGGCATGGGTCGGCTGTTGATATCAAGGTCCATTCGGATGGATTCCGCGTCCTGCCAATCCAATTCCAAAGTCAAAGCGATACTGGTTTCCGGCATCCGCAAGGTCAGTTTCTCGATCCGGCCGCTCTTCAGGCTCATGCGTCCCTGAAAATCGATATCGGCCCGGGGAATATCGTAATCTTTGGATCGTCCCTTTTTGACTACCGCAAACCGAAGAGCACCGGCCGTCACATGCCCTGTAATGACCAGGTCATCTTCGACGGGTCCGGATATCTTTAATTCCGTCGATGCCCGTCCGTCGCGAAACCGCACTTCATCCAGCCAGGGAATACGGATCAGCGGCACATCCGTCAATTTTAATTCCATCTCGATTGCGGGATTATCACTATCATTTGAAGGGCGCCTTACGACACCTTCCAATTGGAAGGGCACGGCCGATTCTGCATCGGTAAATCGACCTTCCGCGCGTACTTGCCGGCGCTGGTGGTCATCACCGGGCTGTTGAATCACCACGTCCAGGCTTTTTAGACCATAATCGCTCTTTTCCATGACAACAGCGGCATTAACCAGTTCGATTCGTTTCAAATCGGAAAATAGCGGTCCAAGTAAAGCTTGAAAATCCGAAACGCTGTCAAAAACCACGGAATCGGCTTTCTTCTCAAGTGATTTGAATCCGATGCGGGCATCCTGGATAAATACTTTTGCAGGAATGAAACGACCACTTAGCAACGCGTCGTAATGAAAGGATATATCAATCTTATCGGCTTCGATATAATGAGACGAGTGCTTTGATCGGGCTTTAAAATGATCGGCATGAATTCCCAATCCCCCCCGATATCCGATCCGGATTTTCGCGGCTTGCAAATCGTACCGAGTCATTTGAGAAAGCTGATGAATCAGATATTGCTGAAAAGGCGGGTAATTGATGAGTATATTCATCAGAATCGCGGTGCCACCGAATATCAACAATACCAGCAGAATCCAAAAAAAATATTTATGTGTGACTTTATTTGCCATCCATCTGCCCATTTATCGTCTGCTGGACTCGTATACAGATCTTGTTATCTATTCGCAAAAAATGCCTGTATTTTTTACAAAAACGCTTTGTCTAAAAACGACAGATGCTGGATATCAGCCGGAACCAAGCATCCAGTATCCAGAATCCAGTATCATCTGTGTCAAATTTATTTGCAACCTTCGCCGATAGAGCCCGCGACGATTTTGTATGATTAATGACGAGGTCTATGTAAATAATATCAAGCTTATTCTCAGGTTTCAGGCGTGTTTCGCGGCGACCGGCGGTATCGTTGGTTTGACTTTCCAAACCTGTTGAGATAAAATTTTATACTAAAGAGATACATATCGACACCCGAAAGCATCCGGCATCCGGCATTCGAATGGCATATTCAATCCCCTTTACCGCATAGCAGACTGCCAGTGAAAACAGGACCATCCGACAGGGGCATTAATTTGAGCATTGACCAGTTCATAACCAGTCGAAAAACCCTGGAAAAAGTTCTGGATAACCTCAAGGAAGGGATCATTGCGCACGACTTGAAACGTCGGATCCTGTTTTTCAACAAAGAAGCTGAACGAATCACCGGGTATACCCGGGAAGAAGTCCTGGGAAAAGACTGCCACGAGGTGTTTGGCAGGCCTTTTTGTGGCGACCATTGCGCTTTTTTGCATAAAAACCCTACCCTGACCGATCGGAGAGAGGACACCCTTCATATCACCACCAAGGCCGGGAACACCCGGGTGATCGACATGAATCTATCCTGCATGGAAGACGGCAAGGGAGCGTTTTTCGGAGTCCTGGCTTCTTTCCAAGACATGACAGAACGGGTGGATTTCAGGATGAAAACGTGCGGGCTGACCGAGTTTTCAGGCATCATCGGAAACCACGCCAAGATGCTGCAGGTGTTTCAGCAGATCCAAAATGTCGCCGGATACGACTATCCGGTCAACATCTTCGGGGAAACCGGTACGGGCAAAGAACTGGTGGCCTCGGCCATCCACCAGGAAAGCCACAGGTGCAGCAGGCCCTTTGTACCCATCAATTGCGGGGCCATCCCGGAGGGGCTTATCGAAAGCGAGCTTTTCGGGCACATTAAAGGGGCCTTTACCGGCGCCATCCGGGACAAGAAAGGCCGCTTCGAACTGGCAAATGGCGGCACCCTTTTCCTGGATGAGGTATCCGAACTGTCCAATCCCATGCAGGTCAAGTTGTTACGGTTTCTGCAGGAAGGAACCATTGAGAAACTCGGGGCGGAAAACACGACCGCCGTCGATGTGCGGGTGATCAGCGCCACCAATGTCGACCTCAAGCAGGCGGTCCGAAAGAAGACATTCAGGGAAGACCTGTATTACCGGCTCAACGTTATCCCCATCCGCATCCCACTGCTGAGGGAACGCAAGACCGACATCCCGCTTTTAATCGAGCATTTTCTCGAGGAAGCCTGTCAAGCCTATGCGCAAAGTCGGCTCCGGGTTTCAAGGGAAGCGCTGGCTTACATGATGGACTATGATTGGCCCGGTAATGTGAGGGAACTACAGAACGCAATCCAGTTTGGCATCGTCAAGTGCAACGGCGTGGAGATCCGACGCGAAGATCTCCCCCTGGAATTGAGAGATAACAGACCCACAAGGCAGCGACGGGGTCCAACGCATAAACTGGCTCCGTCCCAGGTACGCCATGCCCTTAAACAGACCGCCGGGAACAAATCCAAAGCGGCTTCCCTATTGGGTGTCGGTCGTGCCACCCTTTACCGGTTTCTGAACCGTCATCCGGATATCGCCCATTAATGTGTATCATGATACAATAATGTTTCATTTTGAACTGGACATACAGATTCCTTCGTGATCTCTATCAGTTAAGAAATTATTTAAACCCGCGTCTCACGGATATGTCCCAAGAAACAGCCAAGTAGAAGGATCTAGGCGTCAGAAAGGGACGATTTAATCCGAGTACACTGGCCTTTTATTTTAGATTCCCAGTGGCGTTTTTCAATGATCTCGATAACATAACCACTCGACGCATAAACCGGCCGCTTTTGAGTCAGGCGCAGAAAGAAACTGGCATAAAAATTGTATGTAGTATTGTATTTAGTAAGGCATGAAGCTTATGTACATTCAAAACGATAATTTTATTTCACCCTTTTTTGGTCTATTTTGATTTGAAACCCTGTGATCAAAATATTAAAGCGACACTTCAGATAGTCGACAGGATGATCGATCTGGCCAACAAGGGAGATGTCGATCGAGAAGATTCAGGATGCGGCATCCTCTATGGCGTTTTAAGGGATTCGGCCTATAAGTTGAAAAAGATGGCTGAAAAGGAAAAGCAATCCCATATCCAAAAAGGCTGGTGGAAAGAAGATTCCACTTAATTTAAAGATCAACTCATTTAAAGGAGGAGTAACATGGCAAGTTTGAAAGGAACTCAATCAGAAAAAAATATCCTGACAGCTTTTGCAGGAGAATCCCAGGCAAGAAACCGGTATACCTATTTTTCCAAACAGGCCCGCAAGGAAGGTTTTGTACAAATTTCCGATATTTTCGAAGAAACCGCAAACCAGGAACGCGAGCACGCCAAGCGTCTGTTTAAGTTGCTTGAAGGCGGTGAGGTCGAAATCGTCGGGGCTTTTCCGGCCGGCGTTATCGGTCAGACCGTGGATAACCTGAAAGAATCGGCGGCCGGTGAAAATTTTGAGTGGACGGAGATGTATCCGGGTTTTGCCAAGGTAGCGAAAAATGAGGGCCAGGATGCGATTGCCATGATATTCGAGGCCATTGCCGTAGCCGAAAAACAGCACGAAAAACGGTATCTGGATCTGGCTGGAAATATTATGGCCGATAAGGTGTTCAAGCGTGAAGAAAGCGTGGTGTGGCGCTGCCGTAATTGCGGCTATCTGCACGAAGGTACCGAAGC
>JAOZUU010000063.1:5347-6657 GCA_029938515.1 Desulfobacterales bacterium
TAAAGCTCGGTGATGTGGCCCACCCCATGGAAGAAAAACATTATATCGAATGGATCGAGGTTATTGCCGACGGTAAATCTTATTATCAATTCCTCAATCCCGGTGATGCCCCGGAGGCCACCTTTACGATTTCCGCCGAGAAGGTAAGCGCCCGGGGTTATTGTAATCTGCATGGCTTGTGGAAAGCATAGATTATATCGGCGGTTCCCCTTAAAAGTGCACTGATGAAGTTTGACCGAAATGGGTTAAACACAACGCATACTTTTTGGGGTATTTCAGTATAAATATATTCGCCTACACATCAATTGACGGCAAGGAGGCCCCCAATGCCTAACTGGAAATGTGGAAAATGTGGCTATGCGTTAACGGCTGATTCACCTCCCGATGAATGCCCGTCGTGTAAAGAAAAATGCGAATTTCTCGATACGACCTGCTATACACCGGATTGCCAGTTCGAAGGGGTGGATCAACGGATTAAGCCACAATAGATTGCGATCTGACGGTTTATGAAAAACGGGCTGAGAATCGCTCTATTCAGGTTAAATATATTAGAAGGAGGATACCGATGGCTAAAGTGCTCATCGTTTTTGCCACTAGAACCGGCTCGACCGAGGAAATCGGCAATATTATTGCCGAAGGACTTCGGATTGCCGGAGCCGAAGTCACTACACGAAAAATTACTGAAATTAACAACGAATCTGAGTTAAATGGGTATGATGGTTATGCCTTTGGCGCACCCACTTACCATGGCGATATGATTCAGGGGATGAAAACATTTCTCTTCCTGGCGGAAAAAGCCGAACTCGAAGGCAAGGTTGGGGCCGCCTTCGGTGCCTTCGGATGGAGCGGAGAGGCGCCGGATCGTATCTTTGATACCATGAAAAATATTTATAAGATGGAAATGGTGAGTGGTCCCATGCGTCTGAAATCGGCATCCCTTGGTGGTGGATTGCAGATGGCCCATGATTATGGCAAAGAAATTGCTGCCAAGATTGGTGCTTAATTCCATTTAATTTTCATCCATTCAAAGAAGGAGAGGGAAAATGACTACACCGCAACATTGCCCCGGATTTCAGCAGTATAAAAGCCTCCAGAGTTTTATCTGCAAATGCCCAGAATGTGGAGAGGAGAAAGAGGTTTTTTCCGATGAATTTGAGAAAGCGCATGTTTGCGCAAAATGCGGCAAGGAAATCGATTTTACCCAGTGCACCTTGGACGCCGGGACCTAAAAAAGCCTAAAACCTCTTTTAAGGCGCCATTCCTGAAAAACCTGCCCTGGACTCGATCCGGGATTCGGAATCCAAGCATTT
>JAOZUU010000063.1:6757-9788 GCA_029938515.1 Desulfobacterales bacterium
GACTGATCAAGTTCGGCGTGACAAATTCAAATTTTTTATGATTTCATTAATGAAAAATTTCTGTATAGTTATATTCGCTCGAAAATTGAAGAGGGATCGGATCACTGCCGAGAGAGAGATGGTGATCATCGACGCGTCTTTTTTCGTTCATCGGTGATATTTAATTTGAATTAGAACACAAGGGGGTTCCAAATGGATGTTGTGATGTTGTCGCGGTTGCAGTTCGCCGTTGCCACCATGTTTCATTTCCTGTTTGTCCCGTTGACCCTGGGGCTATCCATCATCACGGCGGTGATGGAAACGAAATATGCAACCACCGGCGATGAGACCTACCTGCGGATGACAAAATTCTGGGGCAAGCTGTTTCTCATCAATTTTGCCGTGGGGGTGGTGACGGGTATTACGCTGGAATTTCAATTCGGGACCAACTGGTCACGCTATTCCGAATATGTCGGGGATATTTTCGGTTCCCTTCTGGCCATTGAAGCCACGCTGGCATTCTTTCTCGAATCCACGTTTATTGGGGTATGGGTCTTTGGCTGGAAAAAATTGTCTGCCAAAGCCCATGCAACGGTCATGTGGGTGATCGCCGGCGCCGGCAATATTTCTGCCATCTGGATTCTGACGGCCAACGGATTCATGCAACACCCCGTGGGCTACACGATTCGTAACGGGCGCGCCGAAATGACGGATTTTGCTGCGGTATTATTGAACAAATTTTCATTGCTGCAAATCATGCATATGTTGGGCGCGGCGATGCTATTGTCTGCTTTTTTCGTCATGGGAATCAGTGCCTACCATCTATTGCGCAAACAGCATGTGCGGCTTTTCGAAAAATCGTTTCGTCTGGCGCTGGTTTTCGGCCTGATTGCCTCGATTTTTACCATCATCAACGGTGACTGGCATGCAGTCCATGTGGCTGAGACCCAGCCGGCCAAACTGGCTGCCATGGAGTCTCACTGGGAAACTTCCACCCAGGCACCCATCATTCTTTTTGCCATCCCGGACGAGGAAAATGAGAAGAACAGCATTGAAATCGGTCATCTCCCGGGTGCATTGAGTTTTCTAAGCCATCATGATTTCAATGCCGAGGTCACCGGCTTAAAAGACATCCCCAGGGACGAAAGACCACCGGTACTGCTGACGTTTATATCTTTTAGAGCCATGGTGGGCCTGGGAACGCTCTTTATCTTTTTAATGATCATCGGCTGGTTCAAGCGGAAGAAACTGGTCGAAAGCCCCCTGTATTTAAAAGCAATGCTTTTAGCCATTCCCTTGCCGTATATCGCCATTGAACTGGGATGGATGCTGGCCGAGGTCGGCCGACAGCCGTGGATTGTCTACGGCCTGATGAAAACGAGCGATGCCGCTTCGCCCATTGCCACTTCCCAGGTAGCGCTATCGTTGATCGCATTTGTTCTGGTTTACAGCCTGCTTGGCATCGTCGGGTTTTATTTAATGATAACGAACGCCAAGAAGGGGCCGGAACCCGAACCGGCGGGATGACCCCACCGTTGCAACACAATTTGCAAAAAATGAATATGCAGCAATGACAATTTATGCAAATGATATCTAGCAAGGAGAGATAAGATGGAATTACAAGCACTCTGGTTTTTCTTGTGGGGGCTGTGCTGGGCGCTCTTTTTCATGACCGACGGCTTTGATTTCGGCATCGGGACGCTGTTGCCTTTTTTGGGCAAAGAGGAAAATGACCGGCGGATAATGATCAACGCCATAGGGCCTCTTTGGGATGGAAATGAAGTCTGGCTGGTTACCGCCGGCGGGATTACCTTTGCCGCTTTTCCCAAGGTGTATGCGGTGATGTTTTCATCCTATTACACGGCCTTGATGCTGATTCTGTTCGCCTTGATTCTGCGCGGGGTTTCATTTGAATTTCGTGGCAAAGTGGACTCTCCGAAATGGAGAAAAATTTGGGACACCTGTATTTTTGTCGGCAGTTTCACGCCGGCACTGCTCTTCGGTGTGGCCTTCGCCAACATTTTTAAGGGGATCCCCATCAATGCCGATGGCGTTTTCCAAGGCAACCTGTTTACCCTGCTCAATCCATACGGCCTGTTGGGTGGTGTTCTTTTTGTGATACTTTTTCTGGTCCACGGCGGCCTCTGGCTGGCCATTAAAAGTGAGGGCGACCTGCATGACCGGGCGGTGGCTACGGTAAACAAACTCTGGTTTGTTGAATTGATTGTCGCCGTGATCTTTATAGGCGCCACCAAGATTTACACGCCACTTTACGATAATTATTTTGCGCATCCGGCCTTGTTCGTGGTTGTGCTGATCACCGTGGCAGCACTTTTGGGGATCAAATTTTTTACGATAAAGGGGGCCTATTTCAAGGCCTGGTTTTCATCAGCGCTGACCATTGTCGGCGCCATATTCTTTGGAATAATTGGATTGTTCCCCAATATGTTCCCCTCCAACATCGATCCGGCCTTCAGTCTGACGGCCTACAATGCCTCTTCAAGTCCGTTGACCTTGAAAATTATGCTGGCTGTCGTCGTGCTGTTTCTGCCCATTGTGCTGGCATATCAGATCTGGACGTACAATTTATTTAAAGGCAAGGTGACCCTGGAGGATCTGGCCGAGGAAGAGGCTTACTAACGGAGGCACAATTACCATGAAACGGATTGGTTCCATTCTTTTACTGATTACCCTGATACTGGGAACAGCGTTGGTTGTCGCGGTTGCCAATACGGAAAAAGGCGCCGAGGAAATGACCATGGTCGGCGGAGAAAAAGGGGACGTCTGGTTTCCACACCGGAAGCATCAGGATAACCTGGGTGACTGTAAGACATGTCATGACCTTTTCCCCCAGGAAGCCGGAACCATTCAAAAAATGAAAGCCGAAGGGGAACTGAAGAAAAAACAGGTCATGAACAAGAAATGTCTTGCCTGTCACCGCAAGATGAAGAAAGCCGGTGAGCCGACAGGCCCCACTTCCTGCAATAAATGTCATAATAAGAAGTAAGGCCTGATTTATGCTTGTTCTCGGCTTACAGGGCAGCCCCCGCAA
>JAOZUU010000064.1 GCA_029938515.1 Desulfobacterales bacterium
GCTATAGACCAACCTGGATAAACAGGAAAGAATAGCCACAAAGTCACCAAGACACAAACAATAAACGTTTACTTGTCCCTTCATAACTAATCGGACTGATAACCCTTAAGAACGTCGAGGACATAATCGATATCCGCCTGAGTATGTTCGGCCGAAACCTGGAAGCGGATCTCCTCATCGCCCTTGGGAACCACCGGATAATTTAAACCGGTGGCCAGGATGCCGTTGGTGATCAAGTGCTGGACAATCTCTTTGGTTCGGGCACTGTCTCTGATCATCAACGGCACCACAGGGTGCTCGCTGCGAAGAACTTCAAATCCCAGATTCACCAGGCCCTCCTCAAAACGTTTCGTCAGTGTACGCAGGTGTTCAAGACGTTTTTGGCCTTCCGGACTATCGATGATATCCAGGGCCTTGCGGGCGGCTTCGGCTTCCCCCGGGGTGATGGGGTTAGAATAGATGTAGAAAGGAGCGGTTTCCCTGAGATAGGCAACGATGGGAGCCGACGCGGCCAGATACCCGCCGTTGACACCGAAGGCTTTCCCCAGGGTCGCCACCAGAATATCGACCCCTTGCGCACCGGTATATTCGATCGTACCCCGTCCGGTTTTTCCGAAGGCGCCCACGCCGTGAGAATCATCCACAACCGTCAAAACACCCTCGGTAAATTCGGCGTCGTAGCGAGACGCCAGGTCGGCAATCGCGGCCAGGGGGGCATAATCACCCCGCATGCTGAAAATCCCGTCGGTCACGATGAGAACCCGTTTGGCCTGGCCCATGGCGGCTTTAACCCGCGCTTCCAATTCAGTCATATCCAGGTGTGCATATATTCCTTTCAATAATGGGCGGGACAGTCGCATGGCATTGATGATGCAATTATGATTGAGTGCGTCGCTGATGACGGCTGTTTCGGAATCGATGAGAGGCGGCAGCAGTCCCATGATGGTGGCATAGGCGGAGCTGAAAATCATGGCCGCTTCGCGGTTATGGAATCGGGCCAGTTGCTTTTCCAGTTCAACATGCGGTTGATAGGTCCCGCTGATAAATCGCACGGCCCCCGGACCGGTGCCATACGCCCGGACGGCTGCCTCTTCGGCCTTAACGAGGCCCTCATCACGAGCCAGACCGAGATAGGCATTGGCATTCATCCGGATGAATGCTTTATCGCCCTGCCCCTCGATGAAGTATCGCGGCCCCTTGCCATTCTCAGGGGGTTTAATGGCCGTAATGATCTTCTCACGCCCCTTCAAGGCGCCGTTGGCATCAATTTCCGCCAGTTTATTGATCAATGTTTGTTCGAATCTGTTGGTCTGCATATCAGCACTCCCCATCCAGGTGAATTAGATGTCCCATTTTCAATTTTTTGCATTCCAGGTAGGGCCGATTGTATTCGTTGGGTTCGATTTCGATGGGTACCTGCTCGACCACTTCCAGGCCGTATCCCGTCAGCCCCACGATCTTTTTGGGATTATTGGTAATGAGCCGCATCTGACGGACACCCAGATCGACCAGCACCTGGGCACCAATGCCGTAGTCCCTCAAGTCGGCTTTAAATCCGAGCTCCTCATTGGCCTGCACCGTATCCAACCCCTGATCCTGCAAATTATAGGCCTTAAGTTTATTGATCAGACCGATCCCCCGGCCTTCCTGGCGAATGTAGAGAAGCACTCCGGATCCCTCTTTTTCCATCATCCCCATTGCGCGATGCATCTGGGGCCCACAGTCACATCGCAAAGAACCAAGGAGATCGCCGGTAAAGCATTCGGAATGAACCCGAACCAACACGGGCTTGTGTGGATCGATGGGCCCCTTGACCAGGGCGACATGCTGGAAATTATCAATATCATTCTCATAAACAATGATGTCAAACCGTCCACCGTAGCGGGTCGGCAAAACCGACTCACCGGCGCGATGGACAAAGGATTCGGTCCGCATCCGGTGGGCGATCAGCTCGGCAATGGTGACCACTTCGATCCCATGAGATCGGCTGAATTTCTCAAGGACCGGACCCTTGGCCATATTGCCGTCCTCATCCATAATTTTGCAGATCACCCCCGCCGGCTTAAATCCGGCCAACCGGGCCAGATCCACGGCGCCTTCGGTGGCGCCGGCCCTGAACATGACGCCGCCCTTTCTGGCCCGCAGGGGAAAAATGTGTCCGGGGCGAACAAAATCCGTGGGGGAAGCGCCGTCGGCCACGACCGTTTGAATGGTAGTGGCGCGGTCGGCCGCCGAAATGCCGGTGGTCACCCCATGGCGTGCTTCGATGGAAATGGTAAAATCGGTTTGCCAGGGCGAGGTATTGTTCCCCACCATGGGAGGCAGACCCAGGGCATCGGTCATCTCCCCGGCCATGGGAAGACAGACCAGACCCCGCGCGTGGGTGGCCATAAATGCAATCGCCTCCGGTGTTATCTTTTCAGCGGCTATCATCAGAGAGCCCTCGTTTTCAAAATCAGGATCATCCACCAGAACGACCATCCGGCCGGACCGGATGACATCGAGGACCCGTTCAAGATTGGAAAGTGTCATCAGTTATCCTTCGTTATGCTGGTATCTTGGCTGGATACAACTTAAACACGAAATGGGATAATTTCAAAGGGATTTTTACATGGGACCTGATGGTGGGGAAACATTTGGTGTTGTACTGGATCAACGGGCCGGCTGTTTCCCAGCCAGCCCGTTGTGAGACCCTTAAAAAACTATAATGACGCGAATTTCTGGCGCACCTTCCCGGCCCATTGATCATCACCGAGTTTGTCGGACATGCTGAGCGCCAATCGATTCCAGGAGGCACCGGTATCGCCGGCCGAAAGGGCTTTTTGGTAGACCTGACGGGCCCAATCGGTATCCTTGAAGCGTCGCAGGATACTCTCGGCCAGATAAACCAGATCTTTGCTCGACGTGAGTTTATCCACTGCTTTCCGATGGGCCTGCTGCAACAAGTCCCGATCACCCGTTTTTTCTTCCATTGAGGAGAACAGGTGTTCATAATCGTATCGATTTTTGCAATCATCCCCAACACGATCGAACAACGACCGGGCCCAATCCGAGTCCTGAAGGATGTCATTGGCCGCCGCGGCCAGCCCGATAGTGCCGACCGGGCCTTCCCCGGCTTCCCCGGCTTTGTCGAGTAATTTTTTCGTCCATTCTTTATCCCCGAAACGATCATTGACAATGGCGGCCAGTTTAATGAAATCCGTATTTTTCTGGCATCGTCCTTCCCAATCCTGAAAAATCTGTTTGGCCCAGGATTCATCTTTTAACTGGGTCAGGACACCGTCCGCCAGGGTTCTTACCTTGTAATCATCATCGCACTTTTCAAGTTGCCGGGTAAATATCTCCCGCACCCAGGTGTCGTCTTTCAGATCGGCCGCAATCCGTTTGGGCAATGCCATGTAATCTTCAAAATAGTTACACATCGACTCGGCCTTACGGTAAAGCTTGCGGGTGTAAGGTGTATCCCCGGTAGCACCCATGACCTCATGGGCGAGGTTGCTCATGGTCGTGTTCGTTTCGTATTCCTGTTCCCTTTTAGCAAAATCAACATAGAGATCTTTATGGGCCTCTCTTTTTTCCAGTTGAGTTTTAATCTCCTCTTTCCAGGATTCATCATCGGCATATTTCAGTACCGTGTCGGCTACCTTCTGGAAATCGGCCGGGGTTTTAACAGCCCGCTCCGCCTCCCGCAGGGAATTTTGGGCCGTGGCGGCATCTCCGATCTTGTCGGCCAGGGCCGCCGTCACGGCGACGATCTCCCCGGCGTCGCTGCTGGCCTCGGCCGCTTTACCAAAAACCTGGGCGGCATAGGCTTTGTCTCCGGTATCGGTCAAAACCGACTCGGCCAGGCTGATATACTCTTTATAGGTTTTCAAAGGAGCCTCGGCGGCCTTGTAAACATCCAGGGCCAGGTCCCGGTCTTTTAAACCATTCATTACCGAAGCCGCCATTTTCATCAGGTCACCACCATCCTCGGTGCCATCAATGGCCTTGCGATACAAGGTCCTGGAAAAGTCTTCATCTTTTAAAATATTGATGGCGCCTTCGGCCAGCTTGGCCAGTTCCACCCCCGATTCCATCGATTCTTCGGCCTTTTCGAAAATCGTCCGGGCCGTGTCTTTATCATCGAGGGTATCGATCACACCCTGGGCCAATTCTCCGAAATCATCCGCCGTCTTGCAGGTTTCCATCGCCTGGGTAAATACTTCGGCGGCACCTTTGTCATCACCCAGGTCTGTCTTGAGGCGCTGGGCCAAGACCGCAAAATCGGCGGCCGTTTTACATTTGGCCCGGGCCTTTTCAACTATCCCGCCGGCCAGCTCCGCATCGCCGAGGACATCTTTGATCTGGGCGGCCACGGTAAAAAAATCATCTACCTTGACACATTTCCCCTCCGCCGCGGAAAATATCTCCTTGGCGGCCTCCGTGTCACCGATTTCGGCGGCAATCTTGCCCAGATTGGTAAATTCATCCACTTTCATGCAGTAGTCCTTGCCCTGCACAATATATTTTTTAGCCTGGTCCGGGTCTTTGAGCACCTCGGCCGCCCCTTTGGCCAGCATGACGAAATCCTCGGTGGTCTCGGCCCAGTCGACCGCTTCTTCCATCAACTCTCCGGCCCACGCCTTATCGTCCAGATCTGTAATAACCTCTTTAACCAGATTGACGTAATCCTCGGTAGATTCACAATCCTCTTCTTTTTCCTGCAGCTCTTCTTTCGTGGCCATCTTTGTCTCCCTTTTATACAAAAATGTGTTGTTAATGATTGATGGCGTCGTAAAAAAATTCCATCTACGGTGTTGTAGTGTATGAAACTTTTTGCGATTTCATCATGACTGAACTAAAAAAATTGTATATCTGGATTGAATACGGTATTTTTAGTTTATTGTCAATAAATTCACCGGTTCATTTTTTCGTTCAATGATAGCGTTGTTAGTGCAAATATGATACGTTCTCGATAATAAAATCCTAACCTGGCAAAGCCGGAACCAAATTGAAAACCAATAGACAACAATGATACCCAAACCTTTATTTCGGTTAAGCACCGGGATCCTATGGATTTTTCTGTTGATGAATGTTCTTTTAATGAGCTGCGCCACAATTCCGGTTGATCATCCGGAGACGGAGAATCCGGAGGCTTCATCCTCGATGCTGCTCGATGTGTATCGCGGCCCTTTAAACCATCTTTCCGCCGTTCGACGGGGATCGTGCCCAATGCATCCCAGCTGTTCCGAATACGCCCGTCAGGCAATGGCCAAGCATGGTCGCATCAAAGGCTGGCTGATGGCCACGGACCGGCTCATGCGCTGCGGCCGTGATGAAACCCGTCTGGTACCGAAGGTCCGGGTGAATGGGCGGATAAAGTATTACGATCCGGTGGATAACAACGATTTCTGGTGGGTGAAAAAGTAATAAGGGCTTCGCTTACATGATGAAATCGTAAAAATTAACGTTGATGGCTAAGTAAAAAGATCCATATACAAGGCGTAGTGTTTTTTCAGGGGCGAGGCCTATACAATTGGTATGCCGAGCGTCTGAAAAAACACTACAACGCCGTAGATGGGACTTTTGACGACGCCATCTTACATGGATGCCAGGTAATAAAAATACTCCTGAACAAATCTCCCCGAGACCGTATCCGCCAGCGAAAAGGATAACCCATCCCCTTCCAGAAAATGCCCGGAAAACGCGAAAAAAACATTTCGCGAGAGCGTATTCAGGGTGTCTTCAATCAGCGTTGTATCGATCGCATCATTCTCAATCCCATCACATCGGCAACGGATCGGTCGATATTTAAAAAGAAGGCATTTGGATTCTATGCTCAAGGGGCATAAGGTCTTTTCTTTGGCAAAAGTATTCTTTAAGGCCGTCAATGTATCTCCAGCGG
Organism: Desulfobacterales bacterium; assembly: GCA_029938515.1. Lineage (GTDB taxonomy): Bacteria > Desulfobacterota > Desulfobacteria > Desulfobacterales > QNYZ01 > QNYZ01. The sequence continues at coordinate 5,888 of JAOZUU010000064.1, forward strand.
GAATCATTTTATTATTTATCTGATTTTGCAGTCGGCGGATTTTTTTTCGCACTTTGCAGGCTTCATGAATGACCGCCTCCCGGGTTTGGCTCTTTAAGGTCCGATTCATCATATTAAAGAGATAAATAACCTCGATCAGTGAAAGTTCAAAATAGTCATAACAGCAGGTATCGGTTTCCTGTCCGCAGGCAGGCCCTGAGTCATCTGTTTTTTTCTCGCGCTTAATGTCTGCATCCACTTTTTCCATCAGGGCCTCGTACTCATTAAAATAGACCCCCAGATCGACGACGTTTTTTGATTCCAGGGTGGGCTCTCTGATGGTTAAAATCCCGCCACATTCCTTGCCGTATTTTTTTAACAGCTTCCACTGACGATAGGTGGCCGGCTGGGCCCTTGTGGCTTTTAGTTTTTTCGTGGCCACCTTCAGTCCGAGTCCCCGACGGATTAAGTAGGAAGTCACAAAGGTGCCCGTGCGCCCGATGCCGAAGCGACAGTGAACCAGGACTTTTTTCCCCAGATAGATGGCCTCGTCCAGCCAGGCCAGACCCTTTTCCATCTCTTCCATGTCCGGCGCGCATTCGTCCGGTATGGGTAAATAAAAAACTTCAAATCCCGATTTTTCCTCGATTTCATGCAGATCACAAAATTCGCCGCACAGGTTGACAATGGCATTGATCCCCTGAGCGCCAATGGTCTTGAGGTCCGCATAGGACATGGGGGCATACCCCACGGCCAGATCGTCGGTAATCCAGGTGAGCTCGTAGTCACTCATGTTACTCCTAAAATCAAGATGGTTCTTCTTCAATTAAGTTGGATATCAGACGGTTTCGTAAAAAGTTCAAGATCAAGGCGCGCTTTGTTTCGTTTTGTGAGGCGTACTTATGTACGCCGCAGCAAACACGGAATAAAGCGCAACGCAGATATTGGGCTTTTTACGAAACCGTCGCAAAATCATAACGACCTACCATAAAATCGGTCACAAACCCGTCAATTTGGGACTCATCCTTAAGATACATATCCATCAATCGCGTGGCGCCGAGAAGGCGACCCAACATATCGAGCTTTTTCTCCATGACCGGCCGTTCATCGCCATCCAAGCGGGCATTGATCAGATCGCTTTTCTTTGCCTCGACGTCAAAACCGATCCGATCCAGAACCTTTCGTAAAAAATCAGCTCGCAAAGACCTTCCGGTATAATCGGCGCCACCACCGGTGAAACGGAACAAGGCATAGTTTTCTTCGGACCGGTCACCGCAAATGGTGTCCAGGATAACAAAATGATATCCGAACTTTAATGCTAAATTCAGATAATAACGCGACAGGACGGCATAACTGGACAACAGGGCCGAATCCGCGCTGATGATCCCCCCGCTCATGACGATTTTATCGTATTCCGCCCAGTCAAAATGGCCGAAGTCCGACCAGTGAATATCAGGATGATTGAGTCCTTTCCAGACCGCTTTCAGGGGGATGCTTTTCACCTCCTCGATCCGAACGGTTTTGGGGTCGACCGGTTTTTCCGTTATTCCATCGCCGACATCGAGGACATACACCTGCACGGGGATTGCGGATACAAGCTTGCGGGTACCCTGCTTGCGGGTGAATCGACGGTCTCCCATGGAGAACATCTCGGAAACCGCCTTTTCATGGGAAAACCGGATAATGTCATGGAGAGACCGGCACCCTTCCGGTTTGAAATTCTTATTGTCGGGATCCACCAGCCTGAGTGATGAAATAAAACTCATGATATATTTCATTTTACGCATAAACGGGCTGTCGACTAATAAATCTTTGCGGGCACAGGGGCTCTCTACCATCGGATGAACAATACCTTCATAAACCGTTTTCTCATCCGCGTAGACGGTGACTTCCTGTCCGTGCGCCAGACGGGTCGTGGCCACACCGGTATTGACCAACACCGGTATTCCAAATTCCCTGGCCACTGATGCAAAATGCCCGGCGGCACTGCCGGTATCGGTGACCACTGCGTTTACCTTATTCAAGACCTTTACGTAATGGGGCAACGCATTTTTGGCTACCAGCACAGATCCGCAGGGAAGGGTTTTGAGATCGGAGTTGCGATTGATTTTATACACCGGCCCGGCACCGATACCGGCAGCGGCCTTGTCGCCATTTGCAAGCAGCGTTGTTTTTTCAATCTCATCGAAATTACATTCAACCGGTAAAATAGCCTTTTTATCAATTTTAAGCGGTCTTGACTGAAGGATAAGCAGGGATCCCCGGTTATCACGGCACCATTCAACATCCTGGGGCTTATTATAATATGATTCAAGCTTCATTCCCCATTCAGCCAGCGTCAACGCCCCCTTTTCATCCAGGCAGAGCACTCTTTTTTTATCTTCGAAAACCGGAACCACCACCGTTCCATCGGAAGGCGAATAGATCATCCGGCTGTATTTTTCGCCGATGTGTTGATCCAGTAACGCCGGTGGATCGGTTCGAGTCATTCGAATAATATCCGAGGAAACCTCACCACCGACCAGCAATTCCCCCAACCCCCAAATGGCATGAATATCCATGCGATCCGATTGAGGATTGTCCGGTGTCTGTGTATACATCACCCCGCTCGCTTCGGCATCGATCATCTCCAAAACCAGCACAGCCATGGGGGTTTCCCCGTCGGATAGTCCATAGTTGATTCTGTAGAATAAGGCCCTGGAGGCGTATTTACTGGCAATCACTTTTTTATAGGCATCGATGATACCTGGCATTTTAACGTTTAATTCCGTATGGTACTGACCGGCAAAAGACGAGCGCCCGTCTTCGGCTACAGCGCTGCTGCGCATGGCCACCCGCAAATCGTTTGAGTTATGCCACGGGCAGGTTTGATACGCCGCCACAATTGCTGCCTCGACGTCAGGGGGGATAGTGGCGGTCATGATCCAGTCAACAATTTTACGGGACACCCGGTCCAATGAAGACGCGGAATTGATATCGATACCGGCGAGCTCTTCATCAATGCGGGTTCTTAAATCGTTAGATTCAATGAAATAATAAAAGGCATGGGTGGTAATGGCGAATCCGGCAGGGATGGGAAGGTGAAGATTGGTTGCAATGGTTGACAGGTTATAAGCTTTTCCACCCACCATGGCTTGACCATCGGCCGAAATTTCATTTAACAAAGAGGTATAAGGAGGCGAGGAATCATAATCCGGCGGCGCCAGTATGAAGCGGATGTAAGAATCAAATTTTTTATAATAGGCCCGTAAATCCAGGTACCGCGAAGGGCACATTTTGGCCAGATCATCAATGATACCCACGACGCTTTCGGATAGGCGGTTATACTTATCGGTTATGAGTTGAAAGTCGACCCTTTCCTGATTGTAATAAATCTCTTCCAGCTCGGCCATGATTTCATGGGCATCCTTGTCATGGGTCAAAAGAGATTTAAACGCTTCGTATTTTTCCCGAAGGACGGTTCCCGGCGAAAAAATCTGATAAGTCCAATATCGAAACAGATTTTTTAAAAGCATGGAAATACCACCATGAAATGTTTACGGCGATTTGTGTTTCATAACGCTTGTTGATATAAGAAAATTGATTCGGGTATTTATTAATTATACGCATTTCAATTCAAATCGGCAAGCAGACGATTAGATACACCATGGTGACGTTTATTGTTCGCAATAATTGCTCGATTCATATTTAAAACAAAAAAATATTAACCGCAGACCAACGCAGACTGACGCAGACTATTGTTTTAAAAAAACAGGTGGATACTAATGGGAATAACCGTCTGCGTCAGTCTGCGTGGTCTGCGGTTAATTATGTGGTTTAAGGGATAAGGGACCCGGAAAGAATAAAATCCACGATCTTACTTGTCTTTTTGCCCGTGTTCTGCGTTGCATCAGAGG
>JAOZUU010000535.1 GCA_029938515.1 Desulfobacterales bacterium
TTCCCCCCAAACCCCTCTTCCGCGTGCTTTCCCCACCGCAAGCGGATGGGGTATTCAAAAGATCATAATAAATCGCTCAATTTAGGCAGAAATAAGAAGTAAAATTCAGAACTATTCACCTAAATTCAATATTGTCCAAGCGATCACAGATATTTCTTTCGCATCTTATTTTACGAGATGTCAAGAGTTCTGAATTTTAATCAAGCCTATCGAACATATTTAAACCAATCCGTAGTTTTGAACCACTTTTTATAGATTTTGTCATAACGCCCATCTTTTTTTATTTCTTGCAAAAATTTGTTCAGCCATTTTAAAAAATCGGGATCATTTTTTCTGATAGCCCAGGCAAGGGGTTCGACGGTAAAAGGCTTATCCAAAAAAATCAATTCATCAGCGCTATGCATAGCCATAAAAACTATATTATAGGGCAGGTCATAGACGAATGCATCGGCTTGGCCTTTTATAACTGCCATGGCCCCTTCCAGTTCGGTGTCAAAGGGTTTGTAGGTGCATTTGGGCATGAATTTTTTGACGGCCTGCTCACCGGTAGTTGCAGGTTTGGATGTAACGATATACTTGGGATCATTCAGGTCCTTGTACGACGTTACAACCCCTTTATGTTTTTTGTTGATCAGAATGGTCTGCCCGATGGTCATATAAGGATCGGCGAAATCAACCCTTAGTTTTCTTTCTTCAGTGACGGACATACCGCTGATGATGATATCGAATCTTCCGAGGTTGAGCGCCGGAACAATGCTGGGCCATGCGGTATTGACCGGAACAAATTTTACGCCCAGGGCCCTGGCCATCTCCCTGGCGACATCGATGTCAAAACCGATAAAGCTTGCCTGCTGCCCCCTGAAGCGCACATCTCCGCTGCGTAAATCCCGCTGGCGCAGACCGCCCCTTTTGTTAATCATTTCAAAGGGCATGTAACCGGGCTCCAAACCGACCCGAAGCTTGCCTCTTCTCAGGATCCCTTCAAGTGTTGAATCCTTGGCAAGTTCGATATCGGCGCCGAAAGCAAGCGGCACGGCGCAAAAGAACATTACGGCGAGCGCAATAAGTCCTTTAAAGACATCTCTATTCATATTGAAATCTCCTTTTATGGCCGATAGCTGACAGCCCCTGGCTAGTGTGATGAAAATTTACCTGTAACTTATACACATAGACGTGACTATTTACACTCAAAATGGGAATAAAAATTGGATAAAAGTTAAGGGCCTCAGTATGAGTATTTTTTACCATCCCAGTCCCTGGTTAGGCACCGCCGGAAGCCGCTTCTTCTTTTTCCTTTGCCATTTCCAGTCGCTTTTTCGTTTCTTCATCAAGCGGATGGATCGTGATGCCCAGCCAACCGTAAATCAAAGTAACCAATGGCGACAGCCAGTTAAAAAAGGCAAAAGGCAGATAAGCGATGGTGGCCACTCCCAGGGTGGCGGATTGATAGGCGCCGCCCGAATTCCAGGGAACCAGGCAACCGGTCACCGTGGCGCTGTCTTCGACGGCCCGGGACAGGTTTTTCGGGTGAAGCCCTCTGTCCGGATAAGCCTGGGCATACATCCTGCCGGCCATAACCACGGCCATATACTGGTCGCAAAGAACGATATTCGCACCCAATCCCGTTAACACCGTTGCCGTAATTAAAGCACCACTCGATTGGGCTTTTTGTAAAATTTTATTGACGATCACTTTTAGCTGGTTCGTATGTTCCATTATGCCGCCAAACATCATCGCACATATGACAATCGATATGGCATACAACATGGAAGAAAAACCGCCTTTGGTCAGCAGACTGTCGACGGCCTCCACCCCGGTGCTGCTGGTGTAACCGCCATAACCGGCGCTCAAAAAATCTCCGAATCCATTTCCCTGGAAAAGAAAGCCTAAAACAGCGGCAGAAAGAACACCCATCGTTATTCCGGGAATCGCCGGTATTTTTTTGAATGCACAGACCATCACCAGCACCGGTGGAAGCAGAAACACTATATTAATATTAAATTCATTGTTTAAAGTTATCATTATCTGGTTTACCGTTTCGATATCTGCCGAACCGCCGCTGTAGAAAAGCCCTATGATAATTTCGATTATCAGGGTTAACCCGTAGCTCACACCGGTTGTATAGACCATGTGTTTAATATGGGTGTAGAGATCGGTGCCCGCCATTGCCGGGGCCAAATTTGTCGTATCGGACAGGGGCGACATCTTATCACCGAAGTATGCACCTGACAAAACCGCTCCGGCAACAAGGGGCAATGGAAAACCCAGTCCGCTACCTATTCCAATTAAGGCAACACCGATGGTTCCGGTTGTGCCCCAGGAAGTCCCGGTCGCCAGTGAACATACAGAACAGATCAAGACCGTGGCCGGTAAAAAGATTTTCGGATGTAAAATCTTCAGGCCATAGTAGAGCATTGTGGGAACGACGCCGCTTAAAATCCAGACGCCGATTAAGATTCCGATAATACAAAGAATAACAATGGCCAGGAGTGAATTGGTTATGCCTTTCAGCATCCCATCTTGGATAACTTGCCATTCAAACCCGGCTCTCCAGGCTATTACCGCAGCGACAAAAACACCCAAAAGCATGGGAATATGCGGATCGGCGCCATATACAACAATCGAAACACTGATGCCGGCAACCAGGGAAACAAGGGATATCAGGGCTTCCCAGATATAAGGATCTCGTTGTTCTTGTGCTTTCAGCATGATTTATCAC
>JAOZUU010000536.1 GCA_029938515.1 Desulfobacterales bacterium
CCAACGACTCCGCCGGTTATTTCCATACCATCGATATAGGCCTCCGCAAGGATGATGGGGCCTTGTAAAAAGGCCTTGTTTATGGCCGCATCGACATCACCTTTCGCGCGGACAATGGACATACCGATGCTGGATCCATCCCTGGACGGTTTGACCACCAAAGGCAAGCCCAGGCGTTCAACCAGATTCGATGGATCGACGGTGTCGCCACGATTAAAAACCACGTAGGGGGGGGTCGGAATACCGGCTTTTTCGTATAGTTGTTTGGCCAACACCTTGTCCATGGCCAGGGCGCTTCCCAGGACCCCCGATCCCTGATAGGGAATCTGTAAAAGATCGAGCATCCCCTGCACGGTCCCGTCTTCGCCATAGGGACCATGGAGAATAATCAGGGCCGCATCGATGCCGGGCGCGTCGGTGGCCAGCCTGGCCAGGTCCGTCTTGGGATCATAACGAATTATGTCATACTTGTTCTTATCAAGGGCCTCATAAACCTGGGCGCCGCTATTTAAGGAAACTTCCCGTTCGGGGGAAATGCCACCCGCCAGCAGGGCAATGGTCTTTTTTTTCATGATTTCACTCCATTTTTCAATAAACGAAAGTATACCATTTCAATATTATTGAAGTGGTATATTATTCATTAATAATTCGGCTTTTTAAGGTGCTAAATTCTTCGGCGGAAATCAACTCATTTTCGTACAATTTAACAAGTTCGGACAGCTTTCGGATCCGCATGCTCTCCGGGTCTTCCAGTTGCCGGGTGGATTCAATGTGATCCGTATCGAGCATCGGTCGCTGATCATTCCCCCCGACTCGAAGTGATGCCAGCCCGCCCAGAAAACTAATTTCGACGGATCGGCCTTTGAAGGCAGGGGAATTCAATGTGTCTTTTAATTGCCTTCCCTGGCGCTTCATGCGCCGATAAAAATAAAACCCGGAAACCACGATCACCGCCGCCGCCCCCAGGAAAATCCAAAACATATATTTGATGATGCTGCCAAAAAAAATAACCAGCAGCCCCATGGCGGCGATCAGAAAGACGTGTAGAATAAGGATCAGGTAGGCGGTGGCGACACCCTTATAGAGCCCGTTAGTCTTCCTGTTTTCACGTTTTTTCATTTTCCTTGAACTCGAATCCCGCTAAAGCCGGGAATATTTTCCAAAGGTCTTATTGCGGTGAGGAATAACATACGGTTTTCCACCGGAATAATCCCAAAGGGTATGCCGGAAGAATTGCCATTTATAATATTATCGCATGTTCCACGGGATTGCAAATGCCATATCGAAATTTGTTGAAGGTGAACAACCGGAAAGACGGTATACTGGAAGACCTTCTGGCGAATTCGAAATTGATTAGCATCTTTTAGATGCGGTGGCCGGTTTTCCGATCGAAAATATGAATTTTTTCAGGGGATACGGAAAGCGGCAAGACGGTCTTTCGATCAAAGTGATGGATATTGGGAAGGCGAATCGTTAAGGCACTTTTTGATTCGGACAGTTGTCCGTAAACCATGGTATCCGCACCTAAAGCTGGGAATGCCTCCATTGTTTAGCTGCAGGCGGATATCATTAATTTGCCGTTAAACTTCGAGGCGATTGCCGCTCTCGAGATCGAAGAGATGCAAATTTTGCGGTTCACAGGTAAGTTGCAGGTTCATATCCGCCTCGATTTTCACTGTGCCCGGCACGCGAATAACAAGAATTGTATTTTCAGGCCCGAAATACCCGTGAACAAGGGTATCGGCTCCCAACTCCTCAACCATGTCGACCTTAAATTTGATAGGGCCATCTTTTTCAGTCACGATGATATGTTCGGGGCGCAGACCTATAGTGACTTTACGTCCGCCATACTTAGAAAAGCCACCAGGCAGGGGCAGGCTTTCCTCGCCGGACAGCTCGACGGCGGTTCCGTCGGCGCTGATGCCGACGGTGAGGAAATTCATGGACGGAGAGCCGATGAATCCAGCGACAAATATCGTCTTGGGCCGCTCGTAGAGATCGATCGGTGTACCGATCTGTTCCATGTTGCCATCGTTCATGACCAGCAACCGGTGGCCGAGGGTCATGGCTTCGACCTGGTCGTGGGTGACGTAGACGCTGGTGACCCCGAGTCTTTTTTGGAGCCGCCTGATCTCGAGACGCATCTGCACTCTGAGTTTGGCGTCAAGATTGGAAAGGGGTTCATCGAACAGAAAGACTTTGGGTTCGCGCACGATGGCCCGCCCCATGGCGACGCGCTGGCGCTGACCTCCCGAAAGTTGTCTGGGCTTGCGGTTTAAAAATTCCGATAGTTCCAAAATTTTTGCTGCCTTTTGCACTCTTTCTTCGATTTCCGCCTTCGGCATGCGGCGAATCTTAAGCCCATAGGCCATGTTTTTATAGACCGACATGTGGGGGTAAAGAGCATAGTTCTGGAAGACCATGGCAATATCCCGCTCCGCCGGTTCCAGGTCGTTGACCACTCGCCCGCCGATGGAGATCTCGCCCTCGGTGATTCTTTCGAGCCCGGCGATCATCCTGAGAACCGTCGATTTGCCGCAGCCGCTGGGCCCAACGATGACGATAAACTCACCCTCTTTCATTTTACAATCCACCCCATGTACAACTTCGACTTTGCCGAATGATTTTTTGACATTTTTCATTAATACTTCGGCCATCTTTTTAATCCCTTGTTTATTTTTCGGTTTCAGTCAGACCTTTAACAAATAATTTCTGCAT
>JAOZUU010000065.1 GCA_029938515.1 Desulfobacterales bacterium
CGAAATAGTGCCCAACTAATTGAAATAACATAGATAATATAAATTCGAATAAAGTTTAGGGCATGACACATCGTAACACAAGCTCTAAGCAAATGCTATAACCTGTTTCAGGACGGGTTGAAAATTTCGTCGGAACTTTAGGTTCCCGGAAAAAGCAAATCCATCCCGCCTGGGAGGGAGGGATTTATTTCTTTCCGGAAACCTTACTGGATTTGTGAAATTTAATTCCTATTTCTATGTAAAAATTTGCACAAAAATTCGAGCCAAATCGGCGTTTACAATCCTGATGTGCCGCCCATTTCAAGACATCCTGCCATAAGTACTATTATAGCCATATGTTATATCAGGAGTAAAAAAAGAAATATTCTTGGCACGATTGTTGAATTAATTATTCTTTTAATATATTTAACTATAGTTCAGCATTTATATTTCTCACGCTTCATGCTTGGGATAAAGCAGACTGCTCGCTACGTGGTAACCGCAAATGAAGCTGCACCGCGAAAAACACTGTTGACTGCTGTGATGGGCTGCCAAAATTATGCGCGGTGCCTGATTTAGACCGTGACTTGGGGAGATAATGAGGCAATGTCAAGTGAATATAGTAACGAAAAGACAATAAACTTAACGCCGGGCATGAGGAAAATCACGGCGCGGCCAAAAAAATTACGGGCAGGATCACAATCTTTTTATAAACTGATATTGTTTTTCAGTGATTTTGCCATGGTGGCAATCGGTTTGATAATGGGCCTGGGGATTACCGGAATGGATCTATTATCCATTTTGTACACGCCTTGTCCAATTGTTATTTTAACCGTTTCTTTGGCAGCGATATCATTTTTCCCAACCTATCACCTTTATAATTATCATGTGATATTTCTATTTAAAAACCATTTAAAAAACACCGGAAAGGCATACTGCTGGGGAATATTGACGGTAGGCATCATTATGCTCGTATTCGAGTGGTCGGATATTGTGGATACCAATATTAAATTGTTGTTTGTATCCACATCAATCGCCGCCATCGCCCTTTTGCTGCTCAGCAGATACTTTTGGGAACATCAGCTTCATCTTATCAAAGCGCTGGGAATCGGTTTTATTGCCATCGGAATCATCTCCATTTTTAGACCGACCGGCAAACCGGCTGTGCTGGAAAACTTCGAATCGATTTACCTGGGTCTTATCTTTGCCGCCGGCCTGTTAGCGGTGAGCCGGTTTTTTTTATTGCATGTTGTCTTTAATATCTGGGGACGACGGCAATTTAGACGGCAAATCATTATTCTTGGGTCGGATAAGGAGGCAGCGAGAATAACCAATCACATTATCGATTTAAATGCGCCATTCTGGGTAACTGGGAATATCGATATTAAAGAGGGCCGCAAACTAAATGCCCGGCTGCCAAAGGATTATTTGGGGAATCTACGTGAGTTGCCGCAAATTGTTGAAAAGGGTAATGTCAACGAAATCGTTATAACCAATAAAAACATTCCCAAACATACGTTGATTGCTCTTTTTGATTTTTGTGTTGATTCCGGTATCAATGCCTGGCTCTCGCCTGGCTTGCTTAAAATAATAGATTCAAAATTGTATATTGACAATTTTTGCGGCTTGGAAATGATCAGGTTCTCCGGACAAAAAAATTCCTGGGTAATCAACAAGTTGAAACACGGGTTCGATGCGCTGATTACCCTGCCTGCATTTATAATCCAGCTACCGGTTTTGTTATTCATCGCCCTGGCTATCAAATTGAACTCCAAGGGGCCGGTTTTCTACCTGGCAAAGGCAGTGGGAAAAAACGCCAGAATTTTTAACATGTACAAGTTTCGTTCGATGGAGGTGGACAATCAATCCGATCTGCACAAGAATTATGTCACCAAACTGATCAAGGGAGAAATCACCAATGCCGGTAATAATGGCCAAACGCTGAAGATAACCAATGATCCCCGCGTAACTGCCGTGGGCCGGATATTGAGAAAATTCAGCCTCGACGAGATGCCGCAACTCATCAACGTGTTAAAAGGGGACATGAGCCTGGTCGGCCCAAGACCATGTTTGCCCTATGAATACGATATATATAAAGAATGGCATAAAAGACGGACCGCTGTTCGTCCGGGTATCACTGGATTATGGCAAGTCACCGGCCGGAGCGAGGTATCCTTTGAAGATATGATCCTTCTGGATCTGTACTATATGTACAACAGGACACTCTTGATGGATTTAAATATTTTATTTGAGACGGTTTTTGTTGTGCTGGGTAAAAAAGGGGCGTATTAAGATAAAGAATATAAATCTGACAGGATATGCAGGATTATTTGCATTTCCGGAAGAAAGGCATAAAGGTTCTTCCCGCTATTTGTCTGACGGTGGGATTTTGTTTTCACTCTTCCATCAGGAGGGGTGCAACTGAATGACAAAATCCGTATAATCCAGTTGATCCTGTCTACTATCGCTATTTTTCGAATTTTCTATTAATCGATGCAAAAAAAATTCGCCCATAATTTATTCCGGAAACTCACCCCTTTTACCCTTACCTTGCTCATCTGTCTGGCAACCCCCGGGTTTGCGATGGATGTCACCCTTGAATGGGATGCCAATTCAGAAACCGATCTGGTCGGTTACCGGATTTATTATGATACCGGCTCCGGACCACCCTATGAAGGTACGGGAGCGGCGGGTGGCGACTCGCCCATCGATGTAAAGGCAACGGATGTTGAAGTCGGCGCAACCGCTAATTATACAGTGGCCGGATTGGATGAAAATGAAACATATTTTTTCGTGGTTACGGCTTATAACGCCGGCGGCGATGAAAGCCGCTACTCCCGTGAAGTCTCCACCGCTGATGATCCCAGCACCGGCACAAGTAATGCGAGCAGCGGGAACGACAGCAGCGGCTGCTTTATCACCACTACCGTTTATTAGCCAAAATCGAGGACCGATCAAGACCGGCATAACGTCTGCGGGCCTTTGTAAACTTCATTCCATCCACAACCGTGCTACGGTATCTTGAGATCACCGTGATCCGGGCCCGCCCGCTGAAAGTATAGGCACCCAGCCGATTCCATCTGTTTCTGTTTCTGTTTTTGCTCTGGTTTACCCGCACAGTATCAATCAGTGTATTTCCGTCCCATATTTGAACCGGCACGCTTTTAGCCCTGGCTTTCTTGGTCCATTTAAACGATACAATATATTTACCTTCGAGCTCGGTTTCAAAGGTATATTTCTTCCGTGACTGGCGACAAAGGACTGAAGTACGGCCATAAGATTTGGTTTTGGTTGACCGCCATCTTCCGGTGGAAGAAGTTCCGGGATCACCGTTGTCCATGACAATCTTGTCGGGTGATGCGGATGGAAACGTATTCATGTTCTTCACAGCCACCTGGATTTCATCGGACCGGATCGATTGGCCTTCGGTGTAGCTGGCAATGATCCCCACGGTTTCATCAGCATCCACCGCATGGGTGTTCAGGCCACCCGGGCAGGTCATTTCCGCAAAAGACGCGCCGGTCGTAATCGCCCAGGTACCCGGCGACACAATCTGATCGGTTCCGTCCGAATAGTGGGCACGACAGGTAAAGGTTGCGCTGGTATCTTCATTTACGCTGTCGGGACCTTCAATGGCAATGCGGTCAAGCGTGACGATCGTATTATTATTGTTCCTGATATAAATACCCATTTCACTATACTTTGAGTCATACCTAACGGACACGGTGCATTGGATATTTTGGTCCACCTCATCCGTACGCAACATGCCATCAGGGGAAATGTCGGCACCGTTGCAGTCCTCATTCCAGGATTCAGCAGGCACCGGTGCACTGGTGCCATCGGTGTAATAGGCGATGCAGTTGTAATCTCCAATGGAATTTTCAGCCACGCTTTTGGAGCCTTCAATCGCGATACGGTCAAGCTCGGGACCGCTGGCACTTTTAATAACGATATCCATTTGGTCAGATCGAGTTATCACCCCTGAATCATAAGAGGCGGAAATCGTACATTTAGTGTCAGCATTTACATCTACCACGGTGAGCATGCCGGCCCTGGAGATCTCTGCATCAGCACAATCCACTTCCCAGGATGTGGTACTTACCGGGCGGCTGGTGTCGTTGTTGAAATGCGCCCGGAGAGTATATTGGGCCGTATTGCTTTGGATGGTCGGGTTTCCTTCGATCTCAATATAATCCAGACCAGGACCAACCGGTTCCGGGGAAAAATAGGTTACTTCATTGGAATACCGACTTTCATTGGGATCCGGACTTGTATTGTCGTTACATGCCGTAACGGCAAATTGATAGGTAACACCGGCCGTCAACCCCGTCAACGTATACTCCGGATTATTTTCATTAAAAATTTGCTGACCCACTGGGATTGTGATCGGTGAATTACCTTCAACCAAACCGGTTCCATTATAAGGGGGGCCGGAAGGGGTGCCGGAATTGCCTGTTTTGTAGTACAGCTTATATTCGGTCACCTGCTCGGCCGGATCATTGGGATCCCAGGCCACGATGATGTCATCTGCTTGGGCGGAGACGGTTGCGGCGGCGATGACAGTCAGGAATATAACAATCAAGGTACTGCGAATCGGGTTATACATTATGTTCTCCTGTTTGTAGTTCGTATTGAAACCGGCACCCGAAAAGGTATTCATTTTCCCCACGCAATGATTAAAAAATTGGGGTCCCAACTAGTTGTGGGTATATAAGAATCCTTCCAATAGCGATCAGGTCATACGAATTGCAAATAGAGTGCCAGAAGATGTCACTTGATATTTTTCGTTGATGCGAAAGGCGGGGAGCAGATATGGATGTGACGTATCTACCTTATATGCACGTCAATTTAGGCAATATACGCAATATATTGTGTATAGGATATACGCCACGACCCTAAATTATGGAAACTCAGACAAATGAACAAGAATTGAGTTACATTAAATTACATGTGTCATTGGATGTTCACACCTGTTTTTTGTAATTCGAATCCCCTGCCTATCAATTACAAGCCAATTACAAAATGACAGATCGGATTGCTTATACACCATTATATTATCCATGGCATTTAGTGAACATGTAGATATTATTATTATTTTGCCAGACAGGATTGACTGAATTTTCAGGCTGTTTTGACCCTCTTGGATAAGAATTGTAAAATATCTATCCCAGCAGATCCAGCGCGATGCGGCAATAAATTTCAACACCCGTGGCAAGGACATCCTCGTTAAAGTCAAACCGGGCGTTATGGATGGATGGCCCGTCTTCACGGCCAGTGCCCAGGCAGAAAAAGCATCCTTTAGAGCGCTCAAGGTAATAGGCCATGTCCTCGCCGCCCATGGACGGATCGGGTTCGATGACCTGTTTTTCCCCAACGGTTGTCCGGGCGCATCGGCGCACGATGTCGGACATGAAGGCATCGTTGATCACCGGCGGAAATCCCTTTTCAAAGGTGAATTCGTAGCGGGCATTCATAGCGCTGCAGATCCCGCTGATAATTTTTTCAAGCCGCCGCGGCCAGGAATCCCAGATCTCACGGTCAAAGGTCCGTGTCGTACCGTTCATCCGGGCGGTATCGGGGATTACGTTAAACACGGTGCCGGCATGAAAGCTTCCCACGGTCACCACCGTCGGGGTGAGCGGGTTCATCTGCCGACTGGCGATCCGCTGCAGGGCGCCGACTACCTGGCAGCCGATTTCGAGAGCATCGACGCACTGGTGGGGCATGGCGCCGTGGCCGCCCCTGCCGATAATCGTGAGGTCAAACTGGTCCATGGCTGCCATCAAAACACCGTCGCGTACACCGACGGTCCCTTCGGGAATATCGGGCCAGACATGGCAGCCAACAGAATAATCAACTTTTGGATCATCCATCACACCGGCTTCGATCATCGGCAGGGCCCCGCCGGGGCCTTCCTCTGCCGGCTGAAAGATAAAACGGATCGTACCGGAAAGCCCATCGGACAGATCACAGAGGATTTTCGCAGCGCCCAGGACCATCGCCATGTGCGCATCGTGCCCGCAGGCATGCATCACTCCTTTGTGGGTGGAGGCAAATGGCAGGTCTGTCTTTTCGGCAATAGGCAGGGCGTCCATATCGGCCCGGATCAGCAGATTCGCCCCCGGCCGACCGGTATCGAGAAATCCCACCACGCCATGACCCGCAATACCGGTGCGGACTTCAAGGGACAATTTCCCGAGACAATCGGCCACATAGTCGGCCGTTTTTTCCTCGGAAAACGCCAATTCGGGAATCCGGTGCAAAAATCGGCGATGACCAATCACCTCGGATAAATTATTGTGGACGGTTTTCTTTATATCCATAACAACTCCAATCTCTCGAAATCTATAACTTTTATCGATAAAAAATAAAAAACATCATCGTTGGAAAAATGAACCGCAAAGACGCAAAGATCGCAAAGGAGTTTATTTTTTTATCGAATCGGAACCCCGGTGAAACAAAAGAAACAGGTTGCACCGGACAGGCGAACGATTCGATAAACCATTCAATCCTATAGATTGTTCACCATGCGCTTTATTTCGTATTTCATCAATCAGACATTCCAGTTCAGCAAGAAACCAGGATGAATTTGAGATGCCTTCAAGTAATATTCTTTGCGATCTTGGCGTCTGGTTTCGCAGTTAAATTCGGCTGGTCAACTGGATACATACGTCACCGTATTTACGAATTAGAGTACTTGGTTTCCTATCTTGCCTGGATCCTCAACCTTCCAATCGGTTTTCCTCCACCGCATGACAGGCCACCCGTTCGCTTTCTTTTTCCATCTTAAGTTCCGGTCGCTCCCGGCGACAGCGCTCGTTCGCCAGCGGGCACCGGGGATGAAAGGCACAGCCGCTGGGGGGATCAATGGGGTTTGGAATTTCACCGGCCACCGGTGCTGTCTTTCGACCGGTCATTTCCACATCCGGAATGGTTTCCAGCAACAGCCGGGTGTAAGGGTGAAGCGGATTATCGAAGATGACGTCCGCCGGGGCCGTTTCGCAGAGAAGACCCAGATACATCACCCCCACCTGGTTGGCCATGTGGCGCACCACGGCCAGATCATGTGAAATGAACAGATAGGATAGATCAAATTCTTTCTGAAGATCCCTCATCAAATTCAAAATCTGGGCTTGTACCGAAACATCCAGGGCCGACGTCGGTTCGTCACAGACGATAAAGTCGGGTTCGCTGGCCAGCGCCCTGGCAATAGAAATACGTTGACGCTGGCCTCCGGAAAATTCGTGGGGGTATTTTTCACCGTCGGCCGGTGAAAGCCCCACCTGGACGAGTAACTCGTCCGTGCGCCTCGAAATGGCCTTTGTTCCTTTCAGCAAATTAAAAGCCCGAACGGGCTCACTGACAATGGCCGCCACGCGCCAGCGCGGATTCAGACTGGCGTAAGGATCCTGAAAAATCATGGCCATCCGGCGACGCAGACGCTCCATCCGTGCCCGGCTGGTCACCGAGGCCATGTCGATACCGTCAAACTCGATTGCGCCCTCCGTCGGCGCATGCAGGCCCACGACCAGATTGGCGACCGTTGATTTGCCACAGCCGGATTCTCCCACCAACGCAAAAGTCTGTCCTTTGGCGATCTCGAAATCAACACCGTTGACCGCCTTTAGAATCATACGGGGTTTGCCCTCAAGCAAACGATTCAGCAACGGTTTGGAAACATCAAAATAGCGTTTCAGACCGGTGACGCGAAGCAGTGGTGACGGGTTGGGTTTCAGCTGGTTTGATTTCTTTATCTCAGTTTCCATTTTCATTTAGCCAGCAGGCCACTCGGGTCGATTTCGTTTCCATTAAATCCGGCCGCTGGTGCCGGCAGCGATCAAAACTGTGCGGGCAGCGCGGATGAAAGGCGCATCCGGTCGGTATTTCCGTCAACCGGGGCATGGAACCGTCGATCTGCGTCAGTTGTTCGGCCTGATGATGCAGGGAAGGGATGGAGTCCATCAACCCCTGGGCATAAGGATGTTGCGGGGTTTTAACGATCTCACGTACATTCCCAACCTCTATCAGCCGACCCGCATACATCACCGCTACCCGATCAGAAATTTCGGCAATCACGCCCATGTCATGGGTGATCAGTATGATGGCGGTATCGTAATCAGTACAAAGACGTTTTAACAGGGTGATAATCTGGGCTTGGATGGATACATCCAGCGCCGTGGTCGGTTCGTCGGCGATAATCAGGCTGGGATTGACGCATAAAGCCAGGGCAATGACCACCCGCTGGCGCATTCCCCCGGAAAACTGGTGAGGATAGTGGCTGATGCGTTTTTCGGCGGCCGGAATGCCGACTTCATCCAATAGCGTAATGGCATGTTGACGCGCCTGTTGAGCGCTCATGTCGGAATGGGTTAATATAGTCTCTATCAGTTGTTTGCCAATAGTGTACAGCGGATTCAGGCTGGTCAGCGGATCCTGGAAGATCATCCCTATTTTTTTACCACGGATGCGACGCATCTCGCTGTATGGCAATTGATCGATACGCTGACCGTTAAGAAAGATTCGTCCAGCGCCGATACGACCGGGCGGTTCGAGCAGACCGATAATCGCCTGCCCTGTCAGGGATTTTCCGGCACCGGATTCTCCCACGATCCCAAAAACCTCTCCGGGCATGACATTAAACGAGATATCGTCAATCGCTACCAGTACCCCGCGGCGGGTATTGAATTCGACTCTAAGGTGTTCGACCTTTAATATAGGTTCCGTCATTCAAATATTTGTAAGCGTTTTAAAGTTCAGGGTTCGCTGTTCAGGGCTTCACCGCACAGGCGTTCAATGGTTCAGGGTTTAACCTCTGTCCACAACCCTGAACCTCTGAACTTTTGAACCCTGAACGGTGACAGTTATCTCAGTTTAGGATTGAGCGCATCACGCATCCAGTCACCGAGAAGGTTGACAGCCAGAATCAGTACGGCCAGGGCCACGCCGGGAAAAATGACGATCCACCATTCACCGGCAAACAGAAAGTCCTGGCCAATGCGAATAAGCGTCCCCAGTGAAGGTTTTGTCGGGGGAACGCCGACACCAAGAAAAGAAAGCGTTGCTTCGGTGATTATCGCGACGGCTATCCCGATGGTGGCGATCACCAGTACCGGTCCCGTCACATTGGGCAAGATATGACGGAACATGATGGTAAAGCGTCGGCGACCAATAACCCTCGCCGATTGCACATACTCCTTATTTTTTTCCACCAGGGTCGAACCCCGCACGGTACGTGCGAAATTGACCCAGTTGGATACGCCAATGGCCAGGATCAGCACCCAAACGGCCATTTCATCATGCCGTTCGTTGGGCAACAGGCTGAGGGCAACACCATAGATCAGCATCGCAATGAGATAGGCGGGAAAGCTGATCTGCACATCGGCAATTCTCATGATTATTGTTTCCAGCGCTCCGCCGATGTAACCGGAGATTAAACCCAGCGTTATCCCTATAACCATTGCCAGCAACATGGACGCAAACCCGACAAACAGCGATATGCGCGATCCATAAAGGATGGTTGAAAAAATATCCCGTCCCTGATCATCGGTACCCAGCAGGAACTTTGTGGTTCCCTCTTCATACCAGCATGGCGGCGTGAAAGCGTCCATCAGGTCTAGGGATGCCGGATCAAAGGGATTATGGGGCGCGATCAAGGGTGCCGCCAGAGCGGATACCATGATTACGATGGTGACACATGCGGCCACCACGGTCACTTTCGATTTTTTAAAACTGAACCAGATATCACTGTCGAAGAATCG
>JAOZUU010000066.1:0-7450 GCA_029938515.1 Desulfobacterales bacterium
GTGAATATTGTGATGGGGTAAAACCCATGATTGTCTAAAAACGTGTAATATGCTCCACAGTCCTTCGGATCTAAAGGCATCATAAAATTGATGCGACCGGCCGATCTTATTGGTCGGAATGAGGGTGTCGCGTTGATGAGGGAGTTGCGCATAAAAATTAACTGCCGGGTGCTCGTTAAATCCTCTTCCGACTCTATCGTATGTGTTCCCTATTCCGTTGGGAAATTGTTCTGATTTAGAAAGCATTAAAAGACGTGGCGTGGCTATTCCGCCACAGGCAACAACATACTTCTTGGCACGAGCCATTTTTTTTTCACCATCAAGCGTCCTGACAACTGCTCCGATGATCTTTTTATCAGAGTCGCCAACCAGTCGGGTAACAGTTGCTCCTGTTATCAGGGTAAAATTAGGAGCCTTTAAAAACCCGGGGAGCACCTCTTTCTGAAACCAGAAAAATCTCGGAATCTTCCTTGGCGTCGCCGTTGGAGAATCATCAACAGTGACGCCAATTTTGCTAAAAATGTTTTTAAGGTATGAAATATCCGTTTTGGATGACAGTGGAAATGGGGCTTTTCGTGCCGGAGCATATTTAGAACGCTTTCCACATCGAACATTCAATGTTTTTTCCGCTTTTTCATAGTAAGGATCGATTTCCTTATATGAAATTGGCCAGGGATTATCTTTCGGCGTGTAGGGATGATTTTCGAAATCCAGGGGATGGAAGCGTTCACACCGACCGGTCCAAAAATTGGAAGTGCCGCCTAAAAGCATTCCTCTTGTATTTTCCACGGGATATTCCGCATCACCGGAAACTTCAAAATCCGCCAGGTTTTTCTTAAACCGTTTATCCGTAAGCCATCGGACAAGACCATATCCGGATTCCAGCATGAGTGTACGAACACCGTTTTCTACTAAAGATTTTGCCAATGTCGTTCCAGCCGGCCCGGACCCGATGATACACACATCGAATGGTTCTGAAGCATCAAGGGGGGTGATATCCGAATTATCGTTCTTGAACATTCGTACTGTCTCCTACATGTAAAAATTTATAATTTCAACCGCCTTCTCAATTAAATCCCCATAGAATTTTAATTTCCAAACTCTTGTTATCTGAAAGCCTTCGGCGCTTTGCGTGTAAAAATATGCAGATTTGGACCGTTACCTTTACCCGTATGGGTAAGCTGGATACCATCCTGTTTCCCAGTCGTATGATTCCCCACTCTCCAAACAAAAACATTGCCGGAGGAAACATAAAGCACGTGTAAGGAATCGTTAGATATACTGGCATCTTCACATCGCTTCTTGCCAACAAAATATTTGGAAGCCGACAATTCACCCGTCCGGCTATCAAATCGGGCGATAAATATAGGGCGGTTCATACTGACCCTGACCCGTCTCGTCATAACAATGAATTTGCCATCCGGGGACCAGGCGGGTCCACAGTCCCCTTTTCGCATGAGTTCATTTGTGATATAGCGTTTTCCCTTCAAATCTATGATCATGCTTCGATGCCCTTCGGCTCGCGTGAATGTCAAAAGATATCTACCTTTTTGACGCACCTCGGCACATTGTGTTAAGCGATATCCCTTGAAGGGTGGTTTACCTTCATCATGGATGACCTTTGTTTTTGCGGATGCCAAATCCAATTGAACAACCTGCCTGGGGTTCTTGTTGCGGATAGCTACAATGCCATCGCCTGTTTCTGTCCAATATGCCCCGGTTCCCGAATCCGTAACAACACCCTTGATGACTTTTACCGGGTCGGTCAAATCATTTTGCATTAACCAGACATCATTTTTCCTTGTAAAAACAAATTGACTCCCATCTGGTGACCATCTCGGATTTTCACCTTTTGCGATATGCATGGGTTTCCAATGTTTTAAACTCGAGCCGGTCACGATGCCGTCTTCGGACCATAATAAAATAGCCGTTGGAATTCTTTCTATGAGTTGTTCCCTGGGAGTACCTGCTTCCGATGACAATAGCGATGTCTGACCCAAGAAGTACCATAAGGAAACGGAAACAATACCTGCTCCAATCACCGCGCATAGAATGAATAATTTGGATTTATTTTTCACTTAAAATATCTCCAGTGGTGATTTTTCAATCTTCAATGCGGGTGGTCTATTTACCGGCTGTTTTGTATTGGCGTTTGCGAAAAAGCAAAATCAATATCAATGCAAATGGAACGGTCAGCATCATTTCGAGGCTGATGACATACAAATTATGCGCCGATAAAACATCAGCCAGGAATTGTGGGATGCTGGCATGATCCAGATGCGAGTGTTTCACGGGGGGCAAAATTGGAATCATGAAATAACGCTCGGTAAAAGGCCAAAAAACCGGTATGCCGAATGGCGGCCGCCCATCATAAGATATGAGATCTAAAAAGAGATGAGAGCCGTAGAGGGAAAACATCAATACAAATTCTCGCCAGAACCGTTTTTCTGATATTCGGTTTATCAAGATGGCCAGAATCAGACTAAAAAAGACAGCAGCGCCAATACTGTGACTGATGCCATGATGATATAAATTCGGTTTGCCCATGATCATTCCGGGGATGAAATCAAGATCCGGTGCATTAGCGATAAAAACATAAAGTGCTAAAATTTTAAAATTTTCCGGTTTAAACGACTTTTCACGCCAGCTGGAAATTATCAATCCTGCCAGCGAGTGCCCAATTGGAGAAGACATCCTTTACTTCCTCCATTTTTATATCAATTCAAGATAACTACTGATGATATTATCCGTTTTGAATTCCTTCAGCGCTTCGACATTATTCAATGATATACATCGATATATCTTTTTATCCATCAGCAGCTCTTTTATGGCCTTAGCCAATGCCTCTGCGTCACAGGCTTCCACTAACAGACCATTCACCTGGTGTTTGACAATGTCGACTTGGCCGCCATTGTTTGTGGAGACAATTGGTAAACCTACCTGCATGGCCTCTTGCAAAACAATACCAAAACCTTCATGAAGCGAGCTTAGTACATAGATATCTGCGTTTGATAAATATTGAAATTTCAGCTCTTCGGGTATTTCACCCAGAAAGTGGACTCGATCAATGAGTTGCATCTTACGGGCCAGTTCATATAAATACACTTTCTCATATCCTTCGCCGACAATTAAAAGTTCAACATCGTCATCCAAAAACTCAAGGCTGCTGATTAGAAAATCAAGCCCTTTTCGCTTTATTATCCGACCAACGCTAATAAGATAGCTTTTATCCTTTTTTAATCCGAGATCGGCCCTCGACGCAGGGTTAAAGTTGAAGGGTTCATAACTTAAGGGGATAATGTTGATCTTCTTCTTAGGTTTGTAGTATCTATTTGCATTTTGCTTCGTATTGCTGGACTGAGCAACAATTTGATTGGATTGATTTAATAAAAAGCTCACGATCCAACGCATATAGAAACTGTTGTGGGGCGAGCTTTTTTTTGACGGGTCGTAAATATCACCGCCATGAATGGATAAAATATTCTTCAAATGAAATAATTTTGAAAGCAAAAATCCCAGTGGTCCGGTGGGAAGAACAAAGTGAGTATTGATAAACTCATATTTGTTTTTGTAACAGAGACTTACCCCACATAGGAAAGCAAAAAAGAGAAAAGAAAACATTGATAAAAAAGTGGCCGTCTGCTTTTTTTTTCTTCCCCATATGGCGACTCGATGAATTTGGATTCCGTCAACAGTTCCAAAGTTTGGCAATCCCTCAAACTTACTGGTAATGACATCAACCTCGTATCCTTTTTGTTTGAACCCTTTTGCAAGAGAGTGCGACACTCTACCACCGCCTCCGCCCAGTGGGGGATATTCATAATTGAGGACTAATAGTTTCTTCATTTTATTGGTTACATCATAATTTTATTGAAATTCACCTGATATTATTCTAGTAAGATAAAGAGCCATGGTAACGCCCCACAGGTCCTAAATGTCCAATCATCCCCATAAGCAGTCCCACCAAGATTGGTGGCAACAATACGATAATGATAGGTGGTAAATGGTTCCAAACCGGTTAAAGTTATGCTGACATCGAAGCTTTCTTCTTGTGCATCTATCGTGGTCTGTTCTGAGCTAAAAGTATAATTGGTACTGGTACCATACTCAAAGTATGTTTTCGTGACAGAACCATTGGGATATACGATCCCTTTGACAACTGCTGCCGTGGCCCTGATTTGTTCCGCCGCTCCGCTTGTGGCCCCTGGTAAAGGAAAAATGGTACTATAAAATGTTTCGGCGATTATTTGGTACCCTGCAAGGTTCGGGTGCAAGTCATTATACTGGAGGATGTTCCAACGTGGACGAAGCGCCCAGTATTGATCGGCCACCTTCACACCACGACTATCCGCTATGGATACAATTTTAGGGTTAAAGTGACCGCGAATAACAGCATCAAACCCGCCAGGTCGTGAGTTGGGGGTGATGGTACCTACAATCGGAGTTACACTTCGGTTGATGGACTTATCGATCATAATACCGATATTTGTTGCGGTTGTATTTGAAGAGATTCCATTGGTTACATCGTTGGCACCTTCCATAATCAAAATCAGATCTGCCGACCGGGAAGACAACACACTGCTGATTCTGTTCATACCATCCGGGGTCATTTCGCCGCTTTTTCCCCAATTGTAAACGTTTGAGGGAAGACCGTTATTACGCAAAATTCTCTCTAAATCGCCTTGATACGGGCCAACCCGTTCCCCATCCCCATGAAGGTTATAGGGGCTTCCTGCCGTTATGCTGTCACCCATCGTCAAAACTTCCAGGCCAAAGACGAAACCTGGAATAAACAACACCAGTAACACCATCCCACAGATTATCCGAATATTTATATAGTTCCTCCTTATCAAGGATTTCATTCCACACCCATTATTGTAGCTGATTGATTCCGCTTATTGTTTGGGAAGTGAAATGTCGCACGACTCCGACCCTGGAAAAATGGAGGCGGGGTTAGGTGTTCGAATTCACTTTTATCCTCTTGTATTTTTATTTGATGTTTTTGAGCACCAGTCCAATTGCCATCAACCAGTTTTTTTGAAACTTCTCTATACGTCATGTCATCTTGTAATTGTTGCCAGGATACCCAAATATTGTCCGATTCGTCCAGTCCGGCCTTGGGTAAAATATCCGGAACATCATTATCGCTGTTAATTTCCACCGGTTGAATCCAACGGTTATTGGCTATGTGAGACATATATATATCGTCGTCATTACCGTCATTGGCCGACCAAAAAACCCAGGCACTATCCTGTGAGTCAAAGATGATGACGGGTGCCAGGTTCGTCTTGAATAAATTGGTCAGAATTCTCGAATGTTGCCAGTCACCTTCTCTTTTAAAACTGAATTTTAATACACTATTCCCATTGGGAGTGATTGTCACCCAAACTGCCAATCGATTTGTTTTTGAATCCGAGCCCAAAGCGGGCAGAATGTTAAGATTCTCGTCTTCTGCAATCAAGGTTTTCTCTTGCCACTCTCCTTCTCGATATTCGCTGGTATAAATTTTGCTGCCGTCCGGATGATCCTCGGCCCAAATAAACTCCACTTCATTGGCAAGAGCAGAGGATGTCATCACCAAGATTGTGAATATAAAAATGTAAGGGATGTTTTTCACCTTTAATCCTCCTCAAATATTGAATTCCTTAAAAATTACCACGTCTATTTTTGTGTCATGAAACCAGGTAGGATTTGATTTGATCCCGGCTCTGGTTTTCAATATACATCCGATACCAGACTTCCGCATTGCAAATGAGCCACAGACGGTTGCCATGATCTGATATCTGATTCAGATGTTCATCCAACAATAGAGAAATTGTTTTCTGATTTAAATACCCATTGCTCACCAGCCGGGAGTCATGTAAAAATATTTTATATAACTGCTTAAATTCATCCTTCAGCAAATACGTCAACGGCGATGAGAAACCTTGTTTTTTTTTCTTAATCAACGCTTTAGGCAGATATTTTTTTGCAAGTTGCACCTGAATATAACGCCGCTTTACCCCTTTTATCTTGAATTCCGGCGGCATGGCGGCACAAAATTCAGCCAGCCGATGGTCGAGGAATGGGGAGCGGGCCTCCAGGCCATGCGCCATGGTCATGCGGTCCAGGACCATATTGGGATGATCGGGCATACGGGTCATGGCATCGACGTAAAGCATCTTATCGATGAGTTGAACGGCATTGGCGGCATCGAAATACTCCGACAGACAGGCTTCCGGATCGAACATCCCGACGGCTTTGCGGAATTTATCCGTATACAACTGGCGTTTATATCGGTCTGAAAAATAAAAATAGCTGAGACTCTTGGCATAACGCATGCCATTTTGGCTAAAAGACATCTGGTGCATCCATTTCAGTTTATGGCTGATGCTTCGATACCAGAACTGATCGGGCATGGCGTTAAAAATTCGTCCGAATACGTGTTTGCGGAGTTTTTCGGGTATCATGGCATAATAGTTGGTGTAGATGTTGCCATAATACCGGTCATATCCTCCGAAAAGCTCGTCCCCGCCGTCACCGCCCAAGACGACCTTCACTTCCTTTCTCGCCAATTCAGAAATATAGTACATGCAGACAGATAACGGATCGGAAGGCTCATCAAGGTGCCAGACCAGGTCGGGGAGTTTCCGGACCAGTGAAGGCTTTATGGTCAGCTCATGGTGATCGGTTCCGTACTGATCCGATACTAATTTCGCAAACGGCAGCTCACTGTAATTCTGGTAGGGTACATCACCGGAGAATGTTTTAAATCCGCTTCCCCCAACCTTGTTCATCATGGAAACGATGATGCTGGAGTCCATGCCGCCGCTTAAAAATGCGCCCACGGGCACATCGCTCACCAAGTGATATTTGACGGTTTCCTCGACTTTTGACTCCAATTCCGCCAGAGTTTCATTGAAGTCCATATCCATTTTGGGTTCGTATGTCAGGTTCCAGTATCTGCCCATGGTTAATTTGCCGTCATGAAAGGTGAGCCAGTGGGCCGGCGGCAGTTTTCGGATTTTGCTGAACATGGACCGCGGTGGTGTAATAATCCGTATTGTCAGGTATTCATACAGGGCACGACAATCCATCTCCCGCAATTCCGGCTTCAGTTCCAGCAACGATTTGATTTCGGATGAAAAGGCAAATTCATCTCCGCCGTGGTAATAATAGAGGGGCTTTTGCCCCAAGTGATCTCTGGCGGCGAACAGTTTGCGTTGACGGGTATCGTAGATGGCCAGGGAAAACATCCCCCTCAGATATTCCAGACACCGTTCACCTTTTTCTTCATAAAGATGTAGAATCACCTCCGTATCGCTTTTTGTTTTAAAGGTGTGCCGTTTTTCAAGATCCGGGCGCAGTTCTTGATAGTTGTAAATCTCTCCGTTGAACGTAATCCAAAGGGTCCCATCCTCATTGGTCATGGGTTGTTGGCCGGTCCCCAGATCTATAATGGAGAGGCGGC
>JAOZUU010000066.1:7550-9728 GCA_029938515.1 Desulfobacterales bacterium
TCCTCATTGGTCATGGGTTGTTGGCCGGTCCCCAGATCTATAATGGAGAGGCGGCGATGGCCCAATCCAACCTTATGGTCGCTGCTGATGTAAACGCCATCGTCATCGGGTCCTCGGTGGCGAATGACGTCGTTCATCTTTTCTATTTCGGATGGCTTAACGCCCTTAGGGTTGATATATCCGGTAATGCCGCACATGTTAAAATATCGATTCCTTGGTTCAATTAATTTCAGAATCATTCGCACGGATCTTGAAATATAAATCCGTGATAATCAGCGTCCTTGCCATATTGGTCCAAATACTTCCATAATACGTTTCGCTGCAATTTCATTAGCGAGTCCATTAGGGTGAGCGTCGTATTGGTTTACCTGGAGACGGCCAATATCGGACCCAAATAGTTTGAAATCTTCCCGCAGATCGACATACGGGATTTTATTTTTTTTGCAGATTGAAATCATCCACTCATGCAGATAGTCGAATGGATAGTTGTTGGCCAGATATGGTCGTAAGCGGGGGAACAACACCATTCCGATAGGCACATCACGGGTATTTGACAAAAGCAAAATCTTTTTGAGTTCACGAAGCGCACGTTTTGAACTTTCGCTATTTGGATCTATAAACCGCTCATTCATATACTTTTCATATGTGTCGACCATTCCCAGATAACTTTGGAGAGTGTACCATCCTGAATTCAGAACATAGTACAAGGCCGAACTTGCATGCCATCTGAGATGCAGTTTCCTTGTAGGAGCAAGATTATGGTAACTCGGCCGCCCTTTTGCTCTCTGTTCTTCAAGGTCGTTTACATACCATTGCAGGAGAATATAATCAGGGTTTAGTTTCAGCACCTTTTTGATTTCTCTAATGTGATGAGAAAAATTTGCGCCGGACTTTCCAAAATTCAATATTTGGAATTGTGTTTCAGAACCCGCTAAATCGGATGCCAGTCGGTTGGTGAACCGCTCTTCTTCCGGGATACCCTGCCCGTAGGTAATCGAGTCACCTATTACGACAATCCTGTATGAATTTTCAGGCGCTATTCTATCAAACTCATGCTCCCGTCGTCCCCACGAATTATATTTGGTGTTATTTCGTCCGAACTGCTTTAATCGCCACTGTTTGGCAAAATAGCTGCCATTATCACCAGTTGTTGTGATATCACGCAATATATAACGGGTAGCGTACTCACCCGCAACTACCATCACGATTAATGTCGTCACCAGCAGTATAATTCGAATTAAATAGACGACTATTTTTGTAATAATTCTCACATCATATCCCCTCGAACCTCATCTGTATGTATAAGCCTCAACATCCGTTTTTCCAAAGCCCTGTCATCGCAATATCTTGGCACATAGCATCACAAAAAATCCCTCAACACAGGATTAAAATAATGTGTAGATAAGTGGCGCAATAGATGTTCCACCAAGTACTATCAACGTACCGGCAAATAGCAGGAATAGGATAATGGGCAGAAGCCACCATTTTTTGTTTTGCACCAGAAAGCCGAATATTTCGCCAAGGATTCCTCGAGAGCGTACATTGGCTTGTTTTACAAATTCTTCCCCCGACATTTGCGGATCTCGTTTTTGATGATTCATTATCCTTTTTCCTTCTCCCTGCATCAATACTGATTGAAATAGCGCGCAGAATTCTTACCGGTCCTGTGCTTGACCCAGTAACTTTCTGAATCCGGTTTAAGCCGACGCGTCAGCGGATCGTATCTTAACAATCGCATTATCCAGCCCGTAGGTGTGAGTACTAAAAAATAGGTAATAGCGAAAATCATATGTGATACCACCCAGCCAATCGGGGATATCAGTTTCATCCAGCCATAATATATAAACATACGCGAACCCGGTATGATATAGTAAAAAAAAGCGATAGCCGCACCGATACTCCCTATTGTCAGAGGAGCACGATGCGATCCAGTCTGCCAGTAAACAATGCCGCCAAGAATAAAAAATACAGCTGCAATCAGCAGGCCGGCATATTTTAATTCGCTCTTCGTTGGAGTCTTGATATCAATAATTGCCATTTGTTTTTCCTCACACGCCCTATATGTAATTGTAATGGTTGTCTATCTATTGTCTGGTTTGCGGGCGATCATTACAAAAAAACCACCTTCCCGGCTATTGGAAATAATTTCCTTTGTCTGTACAATAAAATGATCCCAGG
>JAOZUU010000067.1 GCA_029938515.1 Desulfobacterales bacterium
TACGGTGGTGATCACCAGCCTGGCGCCCTTGATGCCTTTTACGGTCAACATCGGCAAAGGGGTCTACCCGGATTTAAAACAATTGCAGGACCTGATCCGAGCCAAAACATCCAAACTGATCGCTTTTAATGCGGCCACGCTGGCCAAAGAAAGCGGCAATGTTCTGGCGGTGAACATGGTACTTTTGGGAGCGCTTGCGCAAACGGAAATACTACCCTTTAGCGCCGATACCATTAAAAAAGCCATGCAAAGAAAAACCAAAAAAGCATTTTTAGACTCAAATCTCAAAGCCTTTGACCTTGGATTCTCAGCCGCGGCGGGAAGCCAAGATTAGGGACGGATTTTAAAAAGGAGGAAAGCAATGCCCTGGAACGATGAATTTGAATGCATGCCGGTGGAGAAACTGGAACAATTTAAACTGGAGAAGCTCAAGGAAACCGTGGCCTGGGTGGCCGAAAAAGTTCCATTTTACCGGAAAAAATTCGAAGAAGCAGGTATCCGTGCCGAGGATATCACCTCTCTCGAAGATGCGGCCAAGCTTCCCTTTACCATAAAAGAGGATCTGCGGGATGAATACCCCTTCGGTCTGTGCGCCGTACCTTTAAAGGACGTGGTGCGGGTCCATGCGTCTTCGGGGACTACCGGGAAGCCGATTACCGGCCCCTACACGGCCGATGACCTGGCACAGTGGACCGAATGCATGGTGCGCAATTTTTATGCAGCCGGTGCCCGTCCCGAGGACATTGTGCAGAACGCTTACGGCCACGGCCTGTTTACCGGCGGGCTCGGATTCCACCAGGGCGCCACCGGCCTGGGGTGCACGGTCGTCCCCACCAGCGCGGGGCTTACCGAAAGACAAATTACGCTGATGAAAGATTTCGGCGCCACGGTTTTGTGCTGCACACCTTCTTATGCCCTGACCATCGCCGAGCGGGCTGAGGAGCTTGGTACCGACATCCGGAGTTTGCCTTTGAAAATCGGTATTTTTGGGGCCGAACCATGGTCCGGCCCCATGCGCCAGGAAATTGAAGACCGAATGGGCATCAAGGCCATGGAAGCCTACGGTTTAACCGAATTAGGCGGACCTGGCGTCGCTTTCGACTGTGAAGCCCAGGACGGGCTCCACATCAACGAGGACCATTACCTGGCCGAGATCGTCGATCCCCAGACCCTGGAACCGTTACCTCTGGGAGAAAAGGGAGAGTTGGTCTTTACCGCGCTCCAACGCCGGGCCATGCCGATTATCCGGTATCGAACCAAGGATATTACCAGCTTGAGGCGAGAGCCTTGCGCCTGTGGGCGGACCTTTCTCAAGATGAATAAAGTTTTCGGTCGTACCGACGACATGTTGATCATCAGCGGTGTGAACGTGTTTCCGTCGCAGATCGAATCGTTACTGCTGGAGATCGAAGAGGTCGAACCGCAATACCGCATGTTGATCCGCAAGAAAGGGTACCTCGATCAGTTGAAGATTCAGGTGGAGGGCAAGACGGATGTTTACGCCGCTGGTGAGAAAAAACGGTTCGAAGTCGAAGGCAAGATTGCCGCCCACATCCGAGGTAGCATGGGTATCTCGGTTGAAGTTGAACTGGTTGAACCCAAGTTCATTGCCCGTAGTGAAGGCAAAGCCCTGCGGGTAGTGGACGAGCGCCCCAAACAGTTTCGTTAAATCTCAACTCAACTGACAAACCTCCGGCGCTTCGCTTTTGAAGCGCCGGAGGTTTCTGGTTGATACAAAACGGAAGAGGATAGAGGTAATCGAAGAGATTGCCGCGCTCAGTGCCCTTGCTCGCAGTGACGATTAGCTATGCAGCCACTAACCGAGAAAGACAACAAATCCACAAGTATCGTTTCCACTGCTCAAAAAGAACGATATCGCATCTTTATCGAAGATGTCGCCGATGGATTCTTTGAGACAGATCTAAAAGGGCATTTTCTCTTTTTCAATAACGCTCTGTGCCATATTTTTGGGTTTACCCGCCACGAGATTCAAAATACCTCTTTTCGCAGGTTCCTGGACCCGGCTGAGGCCGAACAGGCCTTCCATAATTTCAACTATTTGTTCAAAACCGGTGAGACGGAAAAAGGCCTGGAATGGAAAATTCGACACAAGGACGGCGATCTGCGCTGGGTGAAGATTCACGCCAACCTTATTTTCGACGCCGATGGCCGGAAAACTGGCTTTCGCGGAATCGCCCGTGACATGACCGACCGTGTCCTGGCCGAAAAGGCGTTGAAAGAATCCGAGCAATGCACCCTCAAGCTATATGAAGCCAGCCGTCGGGCGGAACAAAGATATAGGACGTTGCTCGACTTTATCCCAAATCCCATATTCGTCCTCAACCGGCACAACCGGGTGACCTACCTGAATCCGGCCTTTGAGGCGGTGTTTGGTTGGACATTGAAAGAATTGAGGGGTCACCGCCGCATCCCTTTTATTCCAGAGGAGAAAAAGGAAGAGACACGTCAGGGAACGAAGCGGCTCTTCAAAGAAAAAGTCATCCGGAGATTTGAGACCCAACGACTGACCAAAGATGGCCGCCTTCTGGATATTCAATTAAACGCCGCTCTTTTTTACGAAAGTGGGGAAGAACCGGCCGGGCAGGTCGTTATTTTAAGGGATTTTACCCGGCATAAACGGCTCGATCGAATCAACCAGGCCCTCTTTCGAATTTCCAAATCCCTTCACCGGTTCCGGACCCTTGATGACCGGCTGGCTTATATCACGAAACAGATTCGGGAATTGCTGGCCGTGGAAGGCGCTTCGGTCATTCTGCTGGATGAGGAAAAAAACGAGTTCTTTTTTCCGGTCAGTGCTTTCGGTGATGAAAAAACCACCCGGATGTATCGGGAAGTGCGGTTTCCCGCGGATAAGGGCGTTGCCGGAAAAGTGCGCCAAACCGGGAAACCGATCATTGTGCCCGACACCAGTAAAAGTGAATTTTTCTTTTCACAGGTCGATGAGCGAACTGGGTTTCACACCCGTAACATGCTCGATGTCCCCCTGGAAAGCCACGATCGGATCATCGGCGTTTTGTGTGCGGTCAACAAGAAAAACGGGGCCTTTGATCAAACCGACGTAGAGTTGTTGGGAACCATCGCCGGCATGGTGGCACTGCCCTTGGAAAATGCCCGCATCAACGAGGCCTTAAATCGTTCTTACGAAGATGTAAAAGTCTTAAACAAGGCCAAGGATCGGGTCATTCATCATCTTTCCCATGAATTGAAAACACCGATTTCGGTCCTGTCCGCATCCCTCGGCCTTATAGCCAAAAAATATAGAGTTCTTCATGACCCCGGTATGGATCGTATCCTTAACCGGAGCCGACGGAATCTGGAACGTTTACTCGACATGCAGTACGAAATTGAGGACATCTTGAGGGGGGGGAATTTTCGTACCCATCAAATGCTTACCACTTTGCTCAACACCTGTTCCGACGAACTGGAAATGCTCATTTCGGAAAATCTGGGAGAAGAGGATATTATCAGCCGAATTCGCCGGCTCATCGACGATGAGTTCGGCCCAAAAGATCCGGTTTTAGATCAAATCCGGCTGGATCATTTCGTAAAAGACCGACTCCAGCGGTTGAAACCTTTATTCGCCCATCGGAATTGTCGGCTGGAAACCCGCATCCAGCGAACCGGTACGGTGTTGATCCCTTCGGAAGTTCTGGGTAAAATTATCGATGGCCTGGTACGAAACGCCGTTGAAAACACCCCCGATGGAAGCCTGGTAAAAATAACCGTCCATTCCGACGGCTGCGATCCGGTACTGACCGTAAACGATTTCGGTGTCGGCATTACCGGGGAAAATCAGACCATTATTTTTGAAAGCTGTTTTTCCACCACGGATATCATGCAGTACGCTTCCAGGCAGCGCTTTGATTTTAATGCCGGCGGACGGGGATTTGATCTGCTGCGGATGAAAATTTTTTCGGAGCGTTATGATTTCAACATTCGATTGAATTCCATCCGGTGCCGGTTCATCCCCAGGGAAACCGATCAATGCCCGGGAAATATCGATCAATGCCGACACTGCCAGATAACCGATGATTGCCTGACATCGGGAGGCACCACCGTCACGGTTCGGTTCCATCCGGCCATAAAGGATAAAGAATCTGTTTAGGAAAATAGTTTAAATGATTGAATCGGAAAACAAAACCAACGGTAACACCAATGAAGAATGTTTTTTCCAGCAGCTTGACATCGAATTTCTCATTCATGAGATGAAAGATCCCCTGGCCATCATTGAAACCGGTGTTCGAACCCTGCTGGAAAGGCAAAATAAGTACGGGGCCCTCAACGACCGCCAGATAAAAACCTTAAACCGAATCCTTAGAAATGCACGAAAAGCCCGTGGAATGACATATAATCTATTGGAAATCGGTCGCTCGGAAGCCGGTGGGTTTGTCCTCTGTGAGTTTCAGCCGGCCGAAGCGACTTACGATGCGCTGGTAGAGGCCCATGAAGCCATGGTCGGCGAAGTTCCGGAATCAAATTATCGCTATGAGACTTTTTCAAAAGCCACCGATTTTTTTAACGGCCAGCACATCTTTCTTGATTTTTCATCGGATGCGATTCAGTGTCGGTTATACCAGGACCGGATTAAATTTAGCCAGATCGTCGGCAATTTAATAAAAAACGCCCTGCACCACCGGAAAACCCGTTTGGATATCCGCTTGCGGCAGCAATCCGATTCGATTATTCTGGAGGTTGCCGACGATGGACCGGGTATTGATCCGGTGCATCACCAAAAATTGTTTCAGCGCTATCAGCAATTGAACCCCGGTTCATCCGTGTCCCGCAAGGGGCATGGATTGGGACTGGCCGGCGCCCGGATAATCGCCCGCCTAATGGGTGGCGATATCCAGCTGATCAGCCAGCGAAAACAGGGTGCCATCTTCCGACTGGTATTACCGATCAAAATGGAGTCCCCACGTGAGTAAGGACAAGGTTGTAGGGGCAGGCCCCTGCTTGTCGGGCGTAGCCGCCTTGCAAAGCCTGATACCTGCCCTTCTATGGAGCCCCCACGCATGTTAGGGACGCGGCAATAATTCAAGGTTCAGATACAAAGGAGCAATAAATGGAACCAGCAACATCAATTTTAGCGGGAAAAAAAATCCTCGTGGTGGATGACGAGAAAGATATACT
Organism: Desulfobacterales bacterium; assembly: GCA_029938515.1. Classification (GTDB taxonomy): domain Bacteria; phylum Desulfobacterota; class Desulfobacteria; order Desulfobacterales; family QNYZ01; genus QNYZ01. The sequence goes on from JAOZUU010000067.1 coordinate 5,152, forward strand.
TGAAACCATCGAGGATATCCTGGATGAGGCAAAAATTGATACGGCCACCGATTACGATACCGCCTCTTTTAAAATCAGAACCAACCGGTATGATCTGGCCATTCTGGACATCATGGGGGTCAATGGGCTCGACCTGCTGGACGAAGCGGTGTCAAGAGAAATCCCGACCGTGATGCTCACCGCCCACGCCGTGAATAAAGAAACCCTCATGGCATCCATCCGCAAAGGCGCCATCGCCTATTTACCCAAAGAAACCCTGAGTGATCTGGATGAACTCCTCGAACGATTGCTTTCGGCCCATGACCGGGGAGAGCCACCCTGGAAATTGGTTTTCGAGGAGTTGGCCGAGTATTTCGATCAGCGCTTTGGTTCCGACTGGAAAAAATCGGACCGTCATTTTTGGAATGATTTCAGCCGAACCTACGAGGTTGGGAAAGGGATTCAGGAGCGATTATTGCGCAACCGGAAAATCATCGATAAAGGGGTATGATCAGGGAGCTGATCATCCACCCTGATACAATCAATTAGAGAGGCCTTTTAAAAATGTCAATTCTTCAAAGGTTTCTTAGAAAAAAATTCATACTGTTGTGACCTTGACTTTGCTGGAAATTGAAATTAACTTCATATGCATATTTTACGAAAGAGAAAATGACCCATGAATAAAACAGATGTTGGCGACATTGCCGATGGATTGAAGTTAATTGAGGATGGGGTGGAGAAAATTCAAAACGTCATGCGCGAACATAAAATTAAATCGCTCAGTGAAATTGCTTCTGAATTGATCCCATTTTTCAAGAAAGACGACGACTCTTTAACTGAATCCATCATATCGCGCCTCGAATAAGCAGGGATCCATGATGCCGGCCTCTTAGGTTTTTAAGCCAAGAGGGTTGACGGATATTTCAGTCTCGACGGGGTGGTCCTTATAAATCTGTGTGAATGAATCATCTTCGCAGTGTGTTTATCGACAGACCACTCCCAGCGGCTTTTGAAAACGGCTTAGCAACCGTACAATAGTCCAGGAATTATTCTCTGATCCATAATAAATATCGAATAATTAAATTAAAAAGGAGGACGGTATGAAAAAATTAAGTGTAATTATTGTTCTATTGGTTGCGGCCGGATTGCTCATGGGATGCGGAACGGCGGCCCAGAAATCCGAATATTACCAGCATGATTCCATGTATAAGGACTGGGATCATTTAAAATACAGCTGGGGTGGATATAAGCATCAATCCACCGAATCCATTAAAGAATCCAGCGATGAAGACTGGTGGGGTCTTCCTGTCGAGGACGGGCAGGTAAGGTAGATAAAGTTAAATCGGATAGCCGGCCCAGAAGAATGATCTTTCGAATCCGGCTATTTTTTTACCAGATCTTCCCTCGGAGGAGAAAAAACTTCCAGAACAACCGTGTCGTCTTCAAGGCATTCCCCACTGTGCACCACATTGGAAGGTATATGCCAGGCGGATCCGGACTGAACGATTTGCTCTTTCCCGTCAATAATCATTTTCACCTTCCCCGCCATCACCGTACCCATCTGTTCATGGGGATGGGAATGCTCGGGAATCGGCGCGCCATTTTTTAGTGAGAATACAACCATGGTCATCTGTTCGCCGGGAATTACCCGAATCTTCACCCCTTCGGCGAGTTCTTTCGGTTCGATTTCGCTTACATCGTAAAAACTCATTTAATCTACACCTTTCCTGTTTATACAGGCTTTCAGATAATGTTTTTTGGTCCTGCCGCCGGCGGGACTAGAGGGAGCCCCCCTGAGTAAGGCGTACAAACCGTACGTCGTCGAAGGGGGGCGCAACCGATAACGCCGTCCAAAAACTTTATCTGGAAGGCTATAGATATGCGGTTGCAGTAATCTCCACCCGTGCCCCAAAGGGTAAATTACCAGCCTGTATGCAGGTTCGGGCGGGAAGATCTTTTTCGAAATACCTTTTATAAACCTCGTTAAAGCGACCATCCTCATAAATATCATGCAAGTATACCGTCACGGTTAAGACATTTTCAAGACAAGACCCGGCTTCTTGCAAGATCCAATCTTCTAGTAACCGGAACAATTGGAATAATACAAAAAGATTGCCATCAAAATATATTCGGATCTTTCTTTTTTCCATACCCTATAAAATCATCTCCCCATAAAAATAGCCGATTCAATCTACGGGTATTGTTGATCCCCCATCTCACTATATCGTGGAATGTACCGGATGGCTTGTTAAACGGACAGACCCGGATACAATTGGAACAATCGGTTCCATTACGCGCCCAAAAAGAGAGGCAGGTCTCGGCATTGATATGCCATGCACGCACCTTCTCCCGGTTAGAAATATTATGAACTGTGTCTGTGGGCTCGCCGTGCATGATGCTCTGGCTGGGGCATTTTTTAGCGCATTTTTTACAGATCCGGCAAAAATCCCATACACCAAACTCAATCGGTCGGTCCGGATTTAACGGCAGATCGGTCAAGACCTTGGCCAGCCGAACCCGAGGACCATATTCCGGTGTAATCAACAAGCCGTTACGGGCAATTTCCCCCAGGCCGGCGTCAATGGCAATGGGAATGCTGCAGGCAGTATCATTGCCGCAGGGGATGGCCTGATATCCCAGCCCGCGAATGTAAAGGGCCAGCATGCCGGCGACATAGGCCATTTTGGAGTACCCCATACCGGTGGCTGCCGACGCAGGGGCCGCCGGTGAGGTTTGAATGGCCGGGTAATCCATCTCCACGGCAATGACGATGGCATACCTAAATTCTTCGGGAATGGTATTTTCCGCCACTTTCCCACCGTCGGGGGTAAGCAAATACGCCTGTTCATAGATCCAGCGCCGATCCAATTCGCAAATCCCTACCAGGGACGCGCCAAATAGAGTGGCCGCACGCTTCACCGTTCCGGTCATGCAGCGGGCCTCGTCATCAGAAATTTTCAAACCGGACGGCACCCGGGGGAAGCTGAATTTTCCATCCCACGTCCAGTTGTAAAGCCCCATACGGCCACCGCGAACGCCCTGGGCAAACTCCCGTTCCACCCGCCAGGCCGCATTGACCAGCGACAAGTCCTTCAACCGATATCCGGGTTTTTCTCTCGGCCTAACCGGCGCATGGTAAAACTTCTCTCCCAGGGCCGCCATGGACGGATCCCACCAACATCGTTTGAACATCTCATTTTTTTGATCGTAAGGCGTCACATTTCCAACCACATAGCGGTTGGCGCCCTGATCCACATAGCTCACCGTTCTCATTATCCAATCTGTATTATTGTAATTGGGTATGGTATATTGATTTTTTAGCTAACATGGAAGACGGCGCAGAGCAATTGAAGATTGAAGATTGATGATTGAAGAATGAAAACTGAAGACTGACGATTGAAGATCCCTATAATATGGCGAAGCGGAGCGACTTCCATAAATCGTCAATCTGCAATCGTCAATCTTCAATCCAAAATGACTTCCATAAATCGTCAATCTGCGATCTTCAATCTTCAATTCGAAAATTAATTCCTGGCTGCTCAAATTAGGAGAAAAAATTGGCCTACCATCCACTAACTGCAACCGACCTTGAAGCCCTTACGGCCATGGTGGATCCCTCCCGTTTTTCCGTCGGAGATTCGGTCCTTGACCTTCACGCCAAAGATCAGTCCCATCACCTCCCGCAACGACCGGAAGTAGTGATCTGGCCGGTAGAATCATCAGAAGTGGTTGCCATCGCGACCTACGCCAATGATCGTCGGATTCCCGTCACCGGCTGGGGGTCCGGATCGAGCCTGGAGGGTAATCCCATTCCGGTCCATAAAGGGATTGTGCTCGATTTCTCCCGCATGAACCGTATTCTGTCCATCCGGGAAAAAGATTTCCAGGCCGATGTGGAACCCGGTGTCATTTACCAGGATCTAAACACCCAGCTTCGACATACCGGCCTGTTCTTTCCACCGGACCCCGGCGCCCGGGCTACCATCGGCGGCATGATCGCTAATAATGCCGGGGGCACCCGTACTGTTCATTACGGTTCCACCAAGGATTATGTATTGAAACTCTCCACCGTCCTGGCCAACGGCGAAATTATGGACATGGGCAGTCGGGTGAAAAAAACATCATCCGCCTATGATCTGATCCGTCTTTTCGTGGGTTCCGAGGGAACCCTGGGAATTGTCGTAAAAGCCACGATTCGACTGGTAGGCTTGCCTTCTGAATTCTCCGCGGCGATATCCAATTTCTCCTCGGTAGAGGCGGCCAGCCGGGCCGTGTTTGAGATCCTCCGGGCCGGGCTTGATCCCACTGCTTTGGAACTGCTCGATTCCGAATGTATCAACCTCATGAACAAGGAGAAAAATATTGGTCTGAATGCCTCCCCCACCCTCTTTATTGAATTTTCGGGACCGACCTTAAATCAGTTGTCGGAAACCATGACATTGGCCCAGGAGATTTGTGAAGATATCGGTTGTGACGAATTTCGAACCGGATTGGGACGGGAAGATCGCAACCGTATTTTTGAAGCCCGACATGAGTTGGGCGAGATGATCGTCCGGAATCACCCGGATGGCCGCATCCGGATCATGGACA
>JAOZUU010000537.1 GCA_029938515.1 Desulfobacterales bacterium
TGACGGTCTTGGAGACTTTTTACGAGACCATCAGATTTCAATGGGCAAAAATGAATTCCTTTGAAATAGTGAAACAGAGGGTTGGATAGCTGGATGAAAAAAGTAGGATGGGTAGGCCTCCTTGGGCGCTAATGTGATGCTACTATCAATTCGAAGCCGTTCTTTTTGATTTCATTGGATATGAAATCATTATCTTCGTTCATATAGTCTTCGTATGAAAATATGAGCGGTTGGATATCGATTTTGAATTTGTTTATCAAAGCTATAACCTGGGTCATTATTTCCAGTCTATTGTCATCATTGACGTTTCGTGAAAATATAGCCATGTCAATATCGCTGTGCTTTCCAGCACGGCCGTGAGCATGTGAACCAAAGATAAAGGCCTTGTCCACATGGCAGATTCCTTCCACGTCATCCAGATATCTCCGCAAGATATTGATTATTTCAGCTTTGATTTCAGCCATTTAAATAATGCCTCTGTTTCTTTTAGAATTGATGTGCTTTTTTCCCTGCCTATCAGAGCAGAAAGTTTTTTCTTGTACGTAGGGTATCTACCTTCAATGTAATAGGTTGTTAATTCTGCCATAAGCTTCAGTTGCTTATCAGAAGTGCCTAACTCCATAAGACTGTTAAGATAAACGAGGTTATGGGAAAAAGGAGCCTCCTTCGCGAATATCCTGATGTAATTAGCCTTCAGCATTTTTTCTGTAGCCTGCTGGCACATGAAAACTGTGTAAAGATATCTTCCGGCATTTTGCAGCGAACGAGCCGTCTGCCTATCATAATCGGCAATATCCAGCCAGTATTCTATTTTTTCGGAAATTTCCATCCCGTAAGGTATCCTTGCTAAGATCGCTCATCATTGACTTTTGACCATCAACAGGTTTGGACCACAGGGAGATCACAAAGACACTTACCACAAATTCATGCATAGCTCAATTAAAACCTGTAACCAGGCTAACTGAAAGGCGCCACAGAGTGCTATAATTCGCCCCAAAGTATGAGAAATTGGGGTCGCTCAGATCTCAAATATTAACTATTGACATTCCTTTCCGATTCTCCCATCCTGAAGAGAATTTATCACACACCCCCGCGGTCATAACAAAACCACTCAGAATAAAATACCCTGGCGCTTTCTATGCCCGCTCAATTTTGGAGAACTGATGAAGACAAAAAAAGATTTTAACCCAGAAAAGAAGCTCGCCGCAGTGTGCGGGCTGTTTTGTCCATCCTGTACGGTATTTATAGGTACGGCAGAAGAACCGCAAAGATTGAAAGCCATTGCGGACCATTATCACACTTCTCCTGAGGTATGGGAATGTCACGGATGCCGTTCAGAAAAGCGTAGTTACTTCTGTGAAAATAACTGCAAAATGGTCGAATGCGCCGCAGGGAAAGGGATAGAGTTTTGCGTGGAATGTGAGGAATACCCCTGTGATGAATTACGGACATTCAAGGAGGAACGACCCCATAGAATTGAGTTGTGGGAGGCCCAGGAACAGATCAAAAAAGTTGGATACGCCCAATGGTTTGCGGAAATGCTTGAGCACTATGCCTGTCCTCAGTGCCAAACGATCAACTCTGCCTATGACCTTCAGTGCCGGAAATGTGGAGCAGAACCAAGTTGTGCCTATGTTGATCGGCATAAAAGTGAAATTTTTCCCCATTTGTCGGAAGAGAAGTGAAACCAAAGGAAAAAAGGAGGGAGTTATGAGTGGTGCCTTGCTAATAATTGATATGCAAAACGACTATTTTAGCGGCGGCAATATGGAGCTTTCAGGAATTGACATAGCCGCGGAAAACGCAAAGAAGCTTCTCCTCTTTTACCGCAAGACGGCCAAACCGGTTTATCACATTCAGCACTTTTCCATCCATGAAGGTGCTGCCTTTTTTGTACCAAATACAATAGGCGTAGAGATCAATGCACTGCTGAATCCTTTGGAATCTGAAAAGATTATTAAAAAACATTTCCCAAACAGCTTCCGGGAAACGAATCTAATGGAAGAGCTGCAATCCGCAAATATCAACCACCTTACGATCTGCGGTGCTATGAGCCATTTCTGTGTTGATGCAACCACTCGGGCAGCTTTTGACTTGGGCTTTAGATGTACACTGGTAACCGATGCATGTGCTACACGAGATTTGACATTTGAGGGCACCAAAATTCCAGCTGATTTTGTCCACGGGGCTTTTATGGCAGCCCTATCTCCCGTGTATGCCCGGCTCAAAAAGACTGAGGAAATCATGATTGAAGAATAGCCGATTTAGAGTTGGCAAAATCAACATCCAATGAAAGGACAAGAAAATGGGTATATGGAAGCTAAGCACATTACAATTGGAAGAGTTCAGGCCTGGGATCATGAGCAAGGCAGAAATTGGAGAAAACTTGATCATGGTGTGCATGGAAATCGGTCCGGGCAAAGAAGATACTGGACATGAACACCCATTTGATCAATGTGGTGTTGTCTTAACAGGTCAAATAGAGATGTTCATAGGCAACGAACGTAATACACTTAATGCGAATGAGTCCTATTTTATACCTGCCGGTAAGCGTCATGGTTGGAAGACCTTTGCTGAACCAGTAAGGCTTCTGGATGTTTCCGGAAAACAGTGAAGAAATCTCAATTAGGGCTGGGCAAAAAATAACTTGTTAGAATTCGCGCCCAGATTTAGGTCGGATTCGTTCGATCCGAAAGCTCAAAGCCACAG
>JAOZUU010000538.1 GCA_029938515.1 Desulfobacterales bacterium
CGGGAACGACGTGAACATCGGAAGCCTTTAAATTAATTGCAGCTTTGAAGATTTTATCTAATTGGGCCATAAGAATTCCTTCATGATTCTGCGGTTCGCTGTTCCAACTATGTGTAGTTTCATACGGGGTTTTGGGTATCCGCTCTTACGTTCCTCTCTCCTGAAACCTGATCCGCCTCCGGCGGAACACCTGAAACCTGATTTTTAAATCCAGCCGACAAGGAATGAATGATTGCCATTTACCAACGGCCGTGATTTGCACTCATCGCTGTCTATGCCGTGCTGGAAAGTTCGGTCGGCAAAATGATTTCAATATTATCCCGATGAACATTCAGAAATGAGGTTGTAAGAATTTTCTGGTTGTCTCTGTCCAATACTTCCGCATTCGTAACCGCTATAAAAGACCCGGCTTCGGTAAGGTAATCCGTCAAACGGGCCCCCTGAAAAAGCTCGATTACACCGGTAATCCGATAATTCCTGGTAAAAATCGTTACCCCCATTTTGTCTTCATGTTCGTTCACAATTCAACCCTCCACATCATAGATAGTTGGTAGTTACCCCGGGCCAAAGCCTGACCGGTGATTTGAGCTCCCCAAAACTCATTTAGTTCTTAATTTCTATTCCTTCGGGAGAAACGAATACATCCAGTCCGGTTCTCTTCCAGGTTGCACGGGCCTGTTCCACCGTATCCACCAGAGGTTCGCGACAATTGAAAGAGGTGTTGAGCAATAAATTGCAGCCTGTCCGGTCACGCCAGGCAGTCTGCAGTTTCAACACGAAGGGATCGTCTCCCGGGCCGACAATTTGGGGCCGACTAGTCCCGTCCACATGGGTTACCGCCGGTACCTCCTGTGCATCTGTCGGAACGATGTAAGACATATACTTGCTGGGCACCCCCCAGTCTCCGAGTACCATCGGGGCGAAGGGGCGGTACCATTCGCGGTGTTTCACGTGTTCATTCAGACGATCTTTGCCGTCTGCAATTCGCGGATCCAGAAGAATGCTGCGATGACCCAGCGCACGCGGCCCGGATTCCGCCCGGCCGTAACATAACCCGACGCTTTGGCCCTGCTCCAGGAACTCAATAATATCAGGAATAAAATCCTCGTTGATCTCACCGGCATCCGTTCCCAGATAGGGGCTTAAAGCCACCGCAGTACGGGGGTGATCCAAAATGTGGTGCCAGACGAACAGCGCCAGCCCAAGGCTTAATCCGCCGTCATGGGGCTGGGCTGCCACCCAGGTGTCTTCGAACAATCCACTCTGGTGAATGGCGGTGTTGGCAATGCAGTTCATGGAGCAGCCGCCCGTCATGATCAGGTGACGGGCCGGTTTCCATGCTTTCATCCGGGCTGCGGCTTCAAGGTAGAAATCCGTCGTCAGTTTCTGCAGGGAAGCGCAGACATCCTGAGCAAAGGTATCGGTCGGATCAAACATATGGCCATTTTGCCGGCCGAATTTGTGGCTCGGAAACGCCTCAAACGGGTGGTAAAGCATCTGCTGTCTGAGAGTATCAACGATTTCTTGCCTCACAGAACCGTAACTGGCAAGCCCCATAAGCTTGCCGGCGCCTTCCAGGCGATTCATACCGAAATTGTATTCGCCAATGGAGGCCCACACCGAGCCGATGTTAAGCTGCAACTTTTTGTGTTCGTGGCCCCAACCGTATTCGATCTCATGTATTTTACCGCCGCTGCCATAAGCCAGGGCACACATCCGGTAGTCACCCCCGCCATCCGCCGTCAATATCCCGGCCGCTTCGAAGCCGGATGCAAACAGTGCACCGGCAACATGCGCCAGGTGGTGATCAACGGCATATCCGTCGTACCAGCGGCCGAACAATCTGATGCGATGCCGACTGTAACGGCCTTCAACCCCACCGCACCAGCCGTCCAGCATGTAATCGGGAGATTCGCGATAGGTCTCGCCCTCGAGCTGCCACCGGAACAGCTTCCCGTCCAATGTGGGTCTCACCCAGGGGTTGATTGCGATGACATCAATGGTTGCGGGATCCCACTCATATTTTTCCAGTATGGCTTCCAAGTCCATCATGCCCTGGTCATGCTTTATACGCGAAAGGCGCTCTTTTTCGAGCACAACCACCGGGTTTCCATCTTCAAGCAAAGTGCAATTGGCGTCATGGCCGTAATACACCGATAAGATCCTCATCTATCCTCCCATTCTTTCACTGATCCCGCAACAACTCCACTCCGCCCAATCCATCAGTGACCGCAATATAGGAATTTGCACTCCCCATGTCAACAGGACATAGGGGGATCCACAGGACAACGTCAAGGTCGGCTCTAGCAGGTTCAGAAAGAAGCGATTTGTTTTCCCGGATACTGCGCTAAAATCCCAAATCACAATCCTCAAATTCCAAATAATATAAAAATTACAATGCTCGAAACATTTCAATCACTTACTTGATTTTTCAATGTCATTCCATCTGTTTAAATGACGCAACATTGGGGGGTAGTTCTTTATAATCAGGAATAATTCCTTCAATATTCAATCGACAATATTCAATCATTTTTGCTATAACTTGATAGAATCTGGATTGAGCGGTTCAACGTTCACGGTTCCCAGCTAAAGTGTTCTAACTGGTTTCTAACATATGGTATTACGCGTCAATCGGGTCGAATTCCATGTTTCACCCAATAGGTGAAAGAGACCAATCCAAACAATAGATAATAAAATTATGA
>JAOZUU010000539.1 GCA_029938515.1 Desulfobacterales bacterium
TGTAAAGGCTGTAATATCAATATCCCCCCCCAATTATATAATGAACTGCAGCGCTTCGAGCGCTTGTTGATGTGCCCCAATTGCCAGCGGATTATTTATCATGATCCACCTGCCGAATCCAACGACTGAACCGTTTTTCAAAGGCCTCCTTGAATGAAGGCGGGTTAAAGGTTATATTACGGGTTCAAAATATGGGTCGGAGTCGTCCAGACAATCGCTGGTCGTTTTATGCGACGGGAGGAAAGTCCGAACACCCTAGGGCAGGATGCTCCATAACGTGGAGTCGCGGCGACGCGAAGGCAAGTGCAACAGAAAGCAAACCGCCCGCCATGAGATGATTGTTCGTCTCATGCGGGTAAGGGTGAAACGGTGCGGTAAGAGCGCACCAGTTCTTCGGGTGACCGGAGAAGCTGGGTAAACCCCATCCGGTGCAAAACCAAATAGGGAAGCGTCAGAGGGTGGCCCGCCCGAGCTTCCGGGTCGGTTGCAAGAGGTGCCGGGCAACCGGTATCCACTAGATGAATGATTGTCATCCGTAGCGGGGCAACCCAAAACGGATACAGAATTCGGCTTATGGACGACTCCGACCCCTTTGGATCTTAGGCTCTGGGGAAAATAAAATTCATACCCATGGATGCCACCGAAAAAATATTCGCCACGTGCGAAATTTCATTCAAGGACAAGGTTCGCGTTCTATCCTGTGATTTTTTAAAATGCTGTTTCTACGTTTCCCGTCTGACGGAAGACCGAAATTATTTTACGAAAAAGCTTTATTCCCAACTGATCGGCACATCTCAGGTTCTTGAGGATTTTCTTGATTTTCACGGGGCTAAAAACAGCACCACCTGGTTTTTCTACCGGGAATTGACATCTGCCGTTCGCCATCTAAGCCTGGGCGGGTATTCCCAGAAACATATTTGTAACCGCCTGGGTTTTTACAATCTGCCGGATGCCGTGACATTTGAAAAAAATGGCCAGAAGGCGATTGATTTTATCAACGGGTGTCTCATCCGATTGGCGCCGGTGATCATCAACGAAGCCCGCTGTCTGGATATCCCTATTCCCGAAGACAGTTTTTCCGCGATTGATTTCCCGGGAATCACCACCAGTGAGATGCTTGCCTCCGACATCGATGATGAAGCCCATGATGAGCAGCGACGCCATGTCGTGATCATTGCCAACGATTTTTTAAAAATCGCTGAGAAATTCGACGAACTGGAATTTTTCAACCCTTACAAGCCTGAACAAATTCGTGAAATCGTCCCCAACCGGATTAACGAAGTTGAAATACGGCGTTTCGAAATGCTGGTGCACAATCTACAGTCCTCTTTCGATACCTATGTGATTTACGGCGGATTGCGGATTGCCAAAGATAAATTCAAAAGACTGCGCAGCTTCTTTTCCGTCGGGTTTCACCTGCTTCAAATGATCGGGCGGTTGCTCCATTTATATGAACGTCATCTCTACGATGCCGGTTACAAAAACATTTACAAGGATGTGCAGGATCGGTTGAGTGCGATTATTGATCCGTGGATACTGCTTGATCACAGCGTTAACTACGGCCTTTTTTTCGTTTGTCATTACATGAACAAGGGTCGCGATCTGTCCCTTGAGATTTTAAAAGAGAATATGGCCCGGTCTCAAATTCGGGTCGGCATACCCGTCAAGCTCGGATTTCACAGCCGGCCCAGTCTATTGGTGGCCAAGATTGTCCAGCATTACGGCGGACAGGTGGAGCTGATCGTGGGAGCGGATCGATTCGATGCCGGCAGCGTTCTCGACATTCAATGGGCCGGCGGGAAAATCAACAAAGAAAACTTCACTGAAGTGGTGTTCGAAGGCGACTCCCGGGCACTGAGGGATATTGAAATTCTGGCCATGGTCAATTACGGGGAAGATACCATGGGTAAGGGCGTCCCTCTCCCAAAGGAGCTTGAATATTTAAAATAATTTTGGTTGCGCATGGAAATTATTGGCGTTATCGTTGCCGCCGGAAAAGGTGTTCGCATGGGAGGAACGCTTGGTAAACAGTTCCTGCCTTTGGGGGGGCGACCCATTCTGGCCCATACCCTATCCGGTTTTAATGAATCGGAGCTGATCGACCGGATTGTCATTGTCTTATCCGCCGGCGATAGCGAATATTTTAAAACCGAGATCCTGTCCAAACTAGCCCTATCCAAAAAAATCCAGGTGGTGACCGGTGGCGGGCATCGGCAGGATTCCGTTTATAACGGCCTGCGTCAGATCCGGGCGAAAGATGGAATTGTGTTGATCCACGACGGGGTGCGGCCCTTTGTCCGTCCGGAACAGATTGCCGCAACGGTTGAAAAGGCACGTGAAACGGGTGCCTGCATTTTAGCCCTGCCGGTCGCGGATACGTTAAAACGAGTGGCAGAAGACAGACGGATCCAATCAACGCTTGAACGAAAAAGCGTCTGGATGGCTCAAACTCCCCAGGTTTTTCAGTTCCCGGTCATCTGGCAGGCCCACCAGGCTGCCCGTAAGGCCGGATACATCGGCACCGATGATGCGCAACTGGTTGAACGACTTGGACTGCCGGTGGCGGTTGTTCCCGGCAGTCGATCCAATATCAAGATCACCACACCCGAAGATTTGGCATTGGCCGAGGCGATCTTGATGGCGTCGTAAAAAGTCCCATCTACGGCGTTGTCGTGTTTTTTCAGACGCT
>JAOZUU010000540.1 GCA_029938515.1 Desulfobacterales bacterium
CGTATTTTTTCGCGATTGCATCCCGTCCGTCCCGCTTTATGGCGTCGGCGAAATCAAGGTATACCGCCAGTCCGGTATCACCCACGCCCATACCCTGGTCGCACTGAAGCTTGGCATTGCGCGAGGCCACGTCACGGGGGACCAGATTGCCGAAACTGGGATACTTTTCTTCCAGGTAGTAGTACCGTTCCGATTCGGGGATATCGCCGGGGCGCCGGCTGTCCTTCGGATTTTTCGGTACCCATACGCGGCCGTCGTTTCTCAGGCTTTCACTCATCAGCGTCAATTTGGACTGATAAGTGCCGTGAACCGGGATACAGGTGGGATGGATTTGGGTATAACAGGGGTTGGCAAACAGGGCCCCTTTGCGATAGGCCCGGTAAGCAGCGGTCACGTTGCTTGTCATGGCATTGGTGGAAAGAAAGAAAACGTTGCCGTAACCGCCCGTGCAAAGGACCACGGCATGGGCGGCGTGGGTTTCGATTTCTCCGGTGACGAGGTTGCGGGTCACGATCCCCCGGGCCCGGCCGTTGATAATGACCGGTTCGAGCATCTCCCGCCGTGGAAAAAGAGTCACCTTCCCGGCCGCCACCTGGCGCGACAGGGCGCCGTATGCCCCGAGCAGAAGCTGCTGACCGGTCTGGCCCCTGGCGTAAAAAGTTCGTTGAACCTGGGCCCCGCCGAACGAGCGGTTGGCCAGAAGGCCGCCGTAATCGCGTGCGAAAGGCACCCCTTGGGCCACGCATTGATCGATGATATTATTGCTGACCTGGGCGAGGCGGTATACATTGGCTTCCCGGGACCGGAAATCACCGCCTTTAACGGTATCGTAAAACAACCGCCAGATACTGTCCCCTTCGTTGGTGTAATTTTTGGCCGCATTGATGCCTCCCTGGGCGGCAATGCTGTGGGCGCGGCGGGGTGAATCCTGAATACAAAAACTTTTCACCTGATATCCGAGTTCGGCCAGAGACGCCGCCGCCGAACCGCCGGCTAGGCCGGTTCCGACAACGATCACGTCGAATTTACGTTTGTTGGCAGGGTTGACCAGTTTGAGTTCAAAACGGTGCCGGTCCCATTTTTCGGTAATGGGCCCGCCGGGAATATGCGCGTCGAGTTGCATGCGACCTCCTTAAACGCTGAATGCCACGTAGATCGGTAAGAATCCAAAACCGATCCCGAATATAATGCTCAGGCCAATGCCGAAGACAAAAACAGCCGGCGAGTACTTGGGATGGTTGGCGCCCAGGGTCTGGAAAAGACTCCAGAAACCGTGACTGATATGGATGGCCAGGATGCCCATGACCAGGGTATAGATCACCACGTAAAGGGGATTGTTAAATGCCATGGCGACGATCTGGAAGATATTGGTGTGGGTTTTATCGGTAAAATGGAACTGAACCAGATGGAGAATGACAAACAGCAGGATAATCAAACCGGTATACGGCATGGTGGCCGATCCGATGGTGCGGCCCCCGGCCCGGACGTTCATGACATAACGGGAGGATCGGGCCCTAAGGTTTTGAAAAAAAAGGATGATGCCGATCGATATGTGCACCAGCGCCATGGCCAAAAGACCCAGTTCAGCGATGTGAACGATGGGTCCAAGGGCGTGAAGATGCTCGGAGTAGCTGTTAAAAACGTCTTTTCCGCCGTAGATGGTTAAATTACCGGCCAGGTGAACCAACAGGAAACAGATAAACCCAAGGCCCGTCACAGCCATCAGTAATTTTTTTCCGATGGATGTGCTCAGAGTATTGATAAACCATTTCATCCGATCCTCCGTCTTCAATTGCAAATTGAACAAACAGGATATATTATTTCATTGAAAGGGTCAATCCCTTGATGTCCATTTCGGCTAAATGTGAGTGTTTTTTCCCCGAGTTCTCCACTTGACATTTAATTTGCATCTGTACTAATCAGACACACAAATTTCCCATGGGCATTGTAGAATAATGGGCTTTCAGTTCATGGTAAGCTTCGTATTGAAAATCAAGTATAAAAAGTATTCTACCCTTCAGGAGATAATTAACATATGTTTTCACATGGCATAGACCTGTTTCAAATGGTTCGTAACGCCGGATTTGTCGTGCAGATGGTGCTGGCTGTTCTGTTGTTTTTTTCTATTTTTTCCTGGGCCATTATATTTATCAAGTCGCGTCATATCCGTCGTGCCTATCGTGAGTCGGCCCATTTTACCGATTATTTCTGGAAAAGTGGCGATTTATCCGATGCCTATGCCAAGTGCCGCCAGTTTCAACACAGTCCCATTGCCAGGGTGTTTCGTACAGGATATCTGGAGTTGCGCAAGGTTGTCCAGAGAAACGATTCTCAGGATGATTCCGGTTCCGATGTTGGAGACGCTCCACTGAACACCCGGTTTTCGGGGAGCGAGAATATTCAGCGTGCATTACGGCGGTCGGTCAACACGGAATTGACCCGGTTGAACCAGATGGTACCTTTTTTGGCTACGACGGGTAATGCAACGCCGTTTATCGGGCTGTTCGGGACCGTTTGGGGGATTATGAATTCGTTTCATGGGATCGGTCTGCGGGGGTCGGCCAGCCTTGCCGTGGTGGCCCCCGGTATTTCCGAAGCGCTGGTTGCCACGGCGGCCGGTCTGGCGGCCGCTATCCCCGCGGTTATCGCCTTTAATTATTTCACCC
>JAOZUU010000541.1 GCA_029938515.1 Desulfobacterales bacterium
AAAGGAAATCCCATGAATCCCTTTACGATCCATACCGGTCTCGTCGCCAGCCTCCAGCGCGCCAATGTCGACACCGATGCCATCATCCCCAAACAATTTTTAAAGTCGATTCATCGAACCGGATTCGGCCCTAATGCGTTCTTCGATTGGCGTTATCTGGAAGACGGCTCGCTCGATCCTGACTTCGAATTAAATAACCCCCGCTATAAAGGTCGTTCCATTTTAGTTGCGGACAACAATTTTGGATGCGGCTCCAGTCGCGAGCATGCCGTCTGGGCTTTGGTTCAGGACGGATACCGGGTGATCATCGCCCCCCGGCGAATAGACAATGGCGAACGTCTTCCCGGTTTTGCCGACATCTTTCGCAACAACGCCGTTAAAAACGGGCTGCTGACCGTGGAGCTTTCCGAATCCGAAGTGGACGACATTCATGGCCAGGTACAAGCCCAAGAGGGACTCGAGGCCACCGTTGATCTGCCCCGCCAGGAAGTTATCCTGCATGCCCCTGAAAAGAAAACATATCGTTTTGAAATCGACCCCGGGGTTAAGGATCAACTGGTAAAAGGATTGGACGATATCGACCTGACCCTGCAATATGAAGATTTTATCGGCCGCTTTGAAGACAGCCACCTGCAAAATCTGGTGGCGTCGTAAAAAGTTACCCGAGGAAACACCCAGTGGCACCCCAAAATCAACGGGCAATCATTATCGGTGGCGGTATCATCGGTGGTGTGGCCGCCTATTTTCTGCACCAAAAGGGATGGTCGGTCACGATCGTTGAAAAAGACCGGTTCGGTTACGGTGCCTCCCACGGAAATTGCGGCCTCGTTGTGCCCGGCCATGTCGACCCGTTGAATTCACCTGAAAATCTGATCAAAGGTATTGGGTGGATGCTGAAAAAAAACGCACCCCTGTTTATCAGGCTTCGGACGGATGCCGCCTGGGCCCGGTGGATGCTCCAATTTATTCGCCATTGCTTTGGCAGTCACCGGCAGGTTTCAGCCGCGGGCCGTGCCGCCCTGATGACAGAGACAATCTCCCTGTACGATACCCTGATTAAAACGGAAGGGATTGATTGCCATTGGGATACTCCCGGCACCTGTCATCTTTTCCGCTCCAAAAAGGATTTTGCCGCTTTCAGAGCCACTAACCATTTTCAGGCGTACGTCGGTTATAAAGTGAAACCATTGATCGGAGCCCCTCTCCACGATCTTTTGCCAACTATTTCCCCTGAAGTGGTCGGCGCATGGCATGACCGCCAGGCCGCCCTTCTCCGGCCGGATGCCTTCATGCGCGGATTGGCCGGCGTTCTGAAAAACAAGGGGATAGAAATAGTTGAGCAGACCGAGTTTATCGGCTTTAACAGGGAATATGGACGGGCCGTGGCGGCTCGAACCGACCAGGGCGTATTCGCGGCCGAGGCGTTTGTCGTGGCCACCGGCGCCTGGACGGCCATGCTTTCAGACGCATTGGGATGCCGCATCCCGATTCAACCGGGTAAAGGCTACTCGGTAACCTTTCGCCGTCCGGCAAACTCGCCGACACTGCCTTGTTTTTTTGAGGAGCAAAGAGTGGTGCTTACCCCATGGTCCGACAGTTTGCGTCTGGGTGGTACTATGGAGTTTTCCGGCTTTGACGACAACTTGAACCCATTCCGACTGGCCACCCTTTTCAGGGCGCTGAAACAGTACCTGCCCTTGTCAATTCCGGATCAAATCGAAGAAGAATGGTGCGGCTGGCGACCCATCACCTGGGATGGACTCCCCATTATCGATCATCTTCCCGACTTCGAGAATGTCGTGCTGGCCGTCGGGCACAATGAGTTGGGACTGACGATGGCCCCGGCCACCGGTCAACTGGTGGCCGAGATGACCAGCCAGGAGTCTCTGCATATTGATCCCTCTTTTTACCAAATTGACAGGTTGTTCTAATAACGTCGCTTAAGAAGGAGAATAAATGCAAAATTCGAAAGTAATCATCGTAACCGGCGCCTCCAAGGGTCTCGGGGCGGCTGTATCCCGGTGGCTTGGGAGTGTCGGTGCAGCAGTTTCTCTAGTGGCTCGATCAAAGCAAGAACTATATATCGTTGCAGATGAGATTAAACAATCCGGCGGTAAACCACTGGTTATCAATGCCGACGTCTCCGATCCGGAGGCTTGTGATCGGATCGTGGTGAAAACGATTGACCAATTCGGTCGGCTGGATGCCGTGGTGAACAACGCCGGTATCCTGGCGCCGTTAAACTACATCGGCACTGTCGATTCGGCCGCTTGGCGTTATAACCTGGAAGTGAATATCATGGCGCCTTTCTATCTGGCCCGGGCCGCTCTTGGTGAACTTCGCAAGCGAACCGGACGCATTGTCAATGTCAGCAGCGGCGCGGCCAATACTGCCATTGAAGCCGCCAGTGCTTACTGCACAGCCAAGGCCGCTCTCAATCATTTCACCCGTGTTCTGGCCGCCGAAGAGCCTGTAATTACCGCCGTGGCAGTCCGCCCGGGCGTGGTGGATACCCGGATGCAGAAAATCCTCCGGGAGGAAGGGCGCCAGGTGATGCCCGCCAAATGGACTGACTACTACCGAAACCTGAAAGCAGAAGGGAAGCTCGAACCACCGGAAGTCCCCGGCCGGGTGATTGCCTGGCTGGCACTGAATGCACCG
>JAOZUU010000542.1 GCA_029938515.1 Desulfobacterales bacterium
GCGGCTCGCATCACGGCGGTTGTCTGCTTGATTGTCTGCTCCATCACCTACGTTATCGGGCAGATGAAGGGGATCGGCGTTGCCTTTTCCCGGTTTCTCGAGGTGGAATTTTCAACAGGCCTTTTCTTCGGCATGGGAATCGTCTTTATCTATGCGGTCCTGGGTGGCATGAAAGGTATTACCTATACCCAGATCGCCCAGTACTGCGTACTGATCTTCGCCTATACGGTGCCCGCGATCTTCATCGGCTTTCAGTTGACGGGAAATCCGGTTCCGCAGCTTGCTCTCGGCAGCACCGTTGTGGATAGCGGCGGGGTGCATCTCCTTGCAAAGTTGAATACCATCTGCGTTGATCTTGGTTTTGCCGAATACACGGCCCAGAAGTGGTCAACTTGGAATATATTCCTGTTGACCATCTCTCTGATGGTCGGTACGGCGGGACTTCCCCATGTGATCATCCGTTTCTTTACGGTGCCGAAAGTTCGGGATGCCCGTTTTTCAACCGGCTGGGCTCTGGTGTTTATCTCCATCCTGTACACCACCGCCCCCGCAGTGGGCGCCATGGCGCGAATGAACCTGATGAATACCTTTCAAATCGGGCCGGTAGGCTCCCCCACGGGCAATCTGCTCTATGCGGACAGGCCATCCTGGTTCACCAACTGGGAAAAGACCGGGCTGCTCAAGTGGGAGGATAAGAACCACGACGGCAGAATCCAGTATTACGACGATAAGAACAAGGCCTTTGACAAAAAGGCCGCATCATACGGGTGGAAAGGCAACGAGATGGTGAAGATAGACCGGGATATCATGGTGCTGGCCAACCCGGAAATCGCCAATCTGCCGTTCTGGGTCATAGCGCTGGTTGCGGCGGGTGGTATTGCAGCCGCTCTTTCAACGGCTGCCGGCCTCCTGCTGGCGATTGCCTCCGCTATCTCCCATGATCTGTTGAAGAGTGTTTTCATGAAGAACATCAATGAAAAACAGGAACTGCTGGCAAGCCGCATCGCCATGTCATTCGCGGTTGTTGTGGCCGGGATCCTGGGGCTGCATCCGCCCGGATTCGCTGCACAGGTGGTGGCCCTCGCCTTCGGCCTGGCCGCCTCGTCCATCTTTCCAGCTTTGATGATGGGAATTTTTTCCAAACGGGTCAACCGGACCGGTGCTATCGCCGGGATGCTCACCGGTATCGGCTCCACCCTCCTTTACATCTTCCTGTATAAGGGGTGGTTTTTCATCCAGGGCACGGCGCCCCTGGTCGAACCGCAAGACTGGCTCCTGGGTATTAACCCCCAGTCCTTTGGCGCAGTGGGCGCGTGCTTGAATTTCCTTGTGGCTTTCCTGGTGTCAAGAGCAACCGAAGAGGTGCCTGAGCATATCCAGCATCTCGTGGAAGATATTCGTATCCCAAAGGGTGCGGGAGCTTCTGTAAGTCACTGATTTTTTAAACCCGTTTAAAGATCGGTGTGCCTGCCGGGCGGGCACACCGTTTTTTTTGACCATTGAGGAATAGAATCATTCATCATGACTTCTGAAGAACATTACCATGAAGAGATTTTGGACTTTATAACGCATACGCCTGTATTTGCTTCTTTGTCGGGGAAGGAACTACGGAATATATGCAGTGATATAACAAAAGAAAAATATACGAAAGGGTATATCCTGTGCTTGCAGGATCAAACCTCTCTTGACAAAGTTTATATTATAGAAAGCGGATCTCTGGAACTTTATTTTGATGAAAGGGGGGAAAAGCGCCTGAGGGGGACTCTTGGCAGCAGGGACGTTTTTGGCGGCATTGCCATCTTGATGAACGGAGGGAAGTCGGCCAGAACCGTCATGGTGCGGGAAGATGTAACCCTTTACGTCATGAGCAAAGAGAATTTCATAGACCTCTGCACACGGAATCAGTCTTTTTACACCTTCTTTGTGGAAACATTTCACGACCGGATGCTTGACAAATCCTATGCTTCCATTTTCCAGTCAAGCCAGACCGGTAATTTTCTCTCGGAAATTGTCCCGTTTACATTCCTTCGGGAAGATGTTCTCAAAGAAATTTCAAAAGAGTTTTCCATTGTACACTATTCGAGCGGTACCCGGCTTTTCTACCAGGGCAAATCAAGGGTCGAATCCCTATATATCGTTCAGAAAGGTGCGGCTGAACGATACTACGAGGAAGGTGATCAGAAGATGTTGCGCGGAGTTCTGGGAGAAGGGGATGTGTATGGCGGGATTTCCATGTTGATAAACAACGGCATCTCCGTCCGTTCCATCCGGATCCTGGAAAACACCTATTTTTACATCCTTCCAAAAGCTGTTTTTTTGAAACTCTGCGACGACCATAAAAACTTCGCGGAATATTTTTCGGGTGCCTTTGGGAAAAGGATGATGGACAAGTCCTATGCTTCCATCATCAAGAACGATACGGGCACGATTGATTTTGCAACACAGTTTTTCAACCTGCAGGTACAGAACATTTATCACGAAAATATCCTGTCATGTAGCGAGGATACGCCCATTCAGCAGGCGGCTTCACTCATGTGTGGCAGAAAATGCAGTTCCATTTTTATCAAAAATCCGAAAGGGGAGTATACCGGCGTCGTGACCGATACGGATCTCCGAAGCAAAGTGATCGTAAAAGGTCATGACATTACCGCTC
>JAOZUU010000543.1 GCA_029938515.1 Desulfobacterales bacterium
GTGTCGGCCCGCCCTCGCCCTCCACGCCCCGCCTTCTATGTCGACCACCCTCGCCTCGGGGGCTGTCCAACGGACACCCGTCCGGCTAAAACCGCCGCAACTGCCCTCTGGAAAATCAAGCGAGTAACGCTCGGTCACTTTAACATTGGCGTTCGGTGAGTCGGCAACCACACCGCTAGCCAGAACACAAAGGAAAATGATTGATGCTATTTTTTTTGACCCTGTTTTCATTCTTACACTCCTATAAAGTACGTACATCGATTTGATGTGATCTCATATAAACTGGATTAGCTTTCAGGCAGCGAATCAACGTCCTACTCAAGTCCCTCAATCCTTTTTGCATATGGGGCTAGAGGAGGTAATTTGTTTGCAGGGCGATCCATATACCAATAGGCCGTTGCAAAATGATCGTCCACTCGTTCAACCGTCACGGCATCGTTGGGGTTGAGTTTTTCAAGTTCTTCGCGGGTCCAATAGATGCCGGCCTCACCGGTCTTCATCAGTTTTAGATCAGGATCTTGATCCATCGCTTTAAGAAAATCGCCGTAGCTACCCGCACCCATCACTTGGATTTCCACTCGGATATCGTGATGGAAATACATGGGATCAGGAACGTGGAAACGATAGTAGCCGTGACTGTTCCTAAGGGTGCCTTCACCTTCGTCCGACAAGTATTGGTTCCCTTGGTAAAGATGATCAAACTTGCCCTGCCCATAGCCCGTGCCAATCAAATCTTCAGTCCCCGTTCCGCAAAGGGTTGGAAGTTCCGTGTCGCCATCCAAATATACCTTGTACTCGCCTTCGCCCCACCAGCAATGATTCATTGACGGACTTTGAATCAGACCCAAATGGCACCCAAGAAAACGCCCCCTACCTTCAACCTTCGGTAGGATTGAAAAATCCTCACGCATGGTGGTTGGGTTTTCCCTGCGCCAGCAAGAATGGAAGTAAAGCTTGTTCTTGCTATGTACCTCATTGAGGGTCGTGTTTATTTCATAGTATATCCAGTTCTGCACATCACTCTCATTGATAATTTGAATCTTGGCATTTTTCCTAAACGGCATGGGCACGAAACAGTTAAAGCTCCGCCCTTCTGGAGAGGAGAAGAAAATATTCTCAAACGTGCTCATCACGCCATGGCTCTGGCAAAAGAAATCTCCGAGCGGAACATCAACGGCCGGTTTTTCCTCGCCATCCCAGAACATTTGGAGCCGAAGCCCCCGAAGCGCTTTTGCATCTCTCTTGAATAGAACAAACCAAATTCTATGGATCGTTCCGCTTCCTTCGATATCCGCAATAACGGTGGTTTCTCCAGCTTCCAAGGGGATGCAGGGCGATCCTTTGCGCCCAAAATTAGCTTTTCCGCCTTGGCCTTTTTCGGCGTTCCTATTTTCGGCCGTGTACCAACGGGTTTGAATTTTTCCATCAGGCATCTCGGAAATATTTAATGCGTCCATAGCTTTCCCCACCATTTGAGCCTGCACAGACGATCCAAGCATGAAAGACAGAACCAATAGAACCATACACACCAAATACCGCTTTTTCATTTTGCATCCCCTGATTATTTGTTTCATTTTACATCCCCTTCCAGATCTTTATCAAGAGCCTCAACGGCAGTTATAATTCCGCCCCATCAGGCAGACATCTGCGGTTCGACCGCTGCTTCCTCAATGATCTCGGTCGGCGAATCCAAATTCAGATACCAGAACTTATACATGCCGCCGCACGCGATCAGGAACAGCACCAGCGTAATACCAAAGTCGGTGAAGGATTTTATCATCAGCTGCATGGGCAGCATAAACAGTGAAATCTGCCATACAATCGCAAACGGAAGCGCGATCAAATCGTTCTTGTGCTCCTTGAGCATTGCCGTGTACATCTCTGGAGACAGCACCCCCTTCAGGGGTTTCCATAAACCAAAAGGCCGGGTCTTTCTATAAAAGATATCCAGCGTCTCCTGATCGGTCGGAGCTGTTAAGTATGTGCCCAGAATACTCCCCACCAAACCTACCGTAACGGTCAGCGTAAACTGTTGCCACTCGGGAATTCCCTGCAAAAATATTCGTTGCAACACCGCCGCTATGATTCCGACAAATGTGCCGATCGCAAAACCGCCGCCATTAAACCGCCACCAATAGAAACGAAGGCCCAACGGTATGATCATTCCGCCGGCCAGTCCCATCATTAACCAGCCCCATATATCGTTGATATTGACGGTTGAATACGCCATGACAATTCCAGCCAAAACCAGAAATACGGTAATCGCGTAGCTGGCATAAATAAGCTCTTTATTGTGTGCCTTAGGTCGGATGTAGGCCTGATACAGGTCGCGAATCAAAAATGCCGTGGTCATGTTCACCGCGATACTTATGGTTGACATTGCCGCAGCCAGAAGAGCCACCAAAATCAGCCCTCTAAGAATCGGCGGAATCTCAAACAACAGCACGGCCGGAAGAATCCTCTCGGGATTAACCGTTCCGTCATAGCTCAGCAGATTGAGCTTCATGGCCCAGCTGTCACCAAACAACCCTTGCAGTCCACTAATCATCTCAGCAGGATAGTCCGCAGGATTGTTGATGATTTTCGACAACGCCCCCGTCCAATGCTGGACATCAATATTTCCAATGTGTGATTTAATCAGCGCCGATGCCA
>JAOZUU010000544.1 GCA_029938515.1 Desulfobacterales bacterium
CGCTGGACAAGGTGCCATTTACTTTGACCGGCAAAAAATCACATTCATCCACAATAATAATACGAACATTATATCCACAATCAATAAATCTTTGGGCCAGATTGAGTTTCCCGATATAACCGCCAAATAAAAGGTTAAGATCAATCGTTGGGATCAGAATGTTGATTCTTCGGGGTGACAATGGGGCCGTCTTTATCTTAAGAGGCGCAATCTTTTGTTCCAGAAACTGGGTTGCATGCTGCATCTCCAGTTCACGGTTTCTAACTTGACTGAAATTACGTTTCACATTTCTCGTCCGCATCCGGCCGGCCATCCGTTTACTGAATGTATGCGCCATGTAAGACGCTAACAGCCTGATTTCCGCATCGTTTGTGGTGTGTCGATACCGGGTGATATCTAAGTGTGCCCGCAACAATCTGCTGATTGTGGAAGGTCTGCCGTTAAATATGCTCAATACGTCTTTTTGATAAGTCGTTTTATCGGAAAATCTTGAATTCAGATTAGCCGAAAAAAGCTGCAGGCGCCGATATTCATTGGTATATACCGCCTGAAGAAGCCTGTAAATTTTTCGGGCTTCAGCTAAAAAATAGTCTTTTATAAGGATCACATTACGCTTCAGGGTTTTGCCGTCACGCCGAGTGGAGATAAGCCTTTTCCCTAAAACCCGCGCATAAATACTTGCGTAGGCCCGCAGCCGCATAAATCGGCCTTTGACCGTCAGAGAGTCAAAATCACAGTGCCCAATGACATGTCCGGAGTATTGAATGTAGTCATAAAGGGGGCGGTCAACATATTCTATTCCCCCTGCCATCAGCGCCGTTAAAGCAATCCAGTTATCATGAAAAGCGTCACCAATCTGCTCGGGAAATGGCAGGACTTTTTCAAGCAGACTACGCTTGAAAACCGAGGCAGCGCCTGTTACCGTATTGGCCAACAGGACAACGCCCATATCTTTATAATTATTTTTTCGATTGACCCAATAGGTTTCCGACAAAACATTGCCGGCATCGGTCACAATGCGCATATCTGAATAAACCAGTTGCGTGTCGGTGCGAAAAAGGTCAAGGCAGCTTTTTATCTTATCGGGATACCAAAAATCATCCTGGTCGGCCATTGCGACATATTCGACACCATTCGGGACTCTTCGCAAAACCATTTCAAAATTACGGTAAAAGCCAACATTCTCCTTGTTTTGAAATAAATAAAATCGTCGATCCGACCCGCAGATTTTCTCAATAGCCGCATATCGCTCTTTGGTCGTACCATCATCGTTAATAATACAGATCCAGTTGTTATAACTTTGATTAATAATGGATTTTATCTGCCGCTTGAATGGTTCGATTTCCGGATTATATGTCGCCATGCAAATTGCCACCAGGGGAAGCGCCCCTCCCCCTTTTTCAACTGTTACTTTTTCAACAGGCAAATGCCGAACAACTTGAATAGTCCCTGCTGACGTACAAAACCTCTGGCCATCTTCCTGGACAGCTTCCAGCTTTAGCTCAACTGTTTGACCGACAAGCGTTTCAGGAATCTTAAGCAATCCCCAAAATCCGGAAGTCTGGCTATAGCCTTTTCTGTCAAGGGTCGCGTATGATTGAAAAACATCGTTTCGGGGTTGGTGGGTCGACAGTTTTTGAGAAATTGAGCTGCCCAATCGAAGGATAATCTCTTTTGTGGCACTGTTTAAAAAAAAGCCATGCCCCTCAATGGGGATAACGACGCAAACACCGGTTTCAACCATCGATGGAATGTTCGTTTCCAGTTTCCAGTAGAAATTTACCATTTAAAATTCACCTTACTTGATTACTGTGTTTGTCGTCGCACTATTATCTTTTGTTTAACCGCCCGGCCATAGCGCTTTGTCTTTTGATAGGCATTGTTCAGGAATTTAAATACGGCCAACTGCTGATGAAATGAATGCGGTTGCTGCTTAAGGTTGGCTTCTAAATAGCTTGCCGCCTGCTGGTAAAGTGTCATATCAAACTGATTTTTTTCTTTTGTATGCTCTATCTCGGACTTATCCAACAGTTTTAACCGCCTTTGGGTTATATTCTTTTTTTCATATAAAGGGTAATACCAATTCAACAATTTGCGCCAAAGCAGCAAGCTTTCGTCGAACCGTTCCAGCAGCCCAACCAGAGGATAGTAGCGCTTAAGATGATCCAGCGCCCGGGTTAAATCGAGCTGACCCAAGGGTTCAATGCCCGGAACGCCGACCTGGTCGCCATAGGTGTTTCCGCTCAACAGACGGGTTTGTCCATTGCTGGCCTGGCGCGTTGGATCAACGTCTAAATACTGATGATAACTTAATTGGGACACGATCGAATATAACGGATGATAAAGGTTGGAACTTAAAAAACGGTACTCTGAAAAAACACGTTCCACCGGGTCACGCAATAGTGTAAGATATGTGGAAGGCGCGGAGAAAAACTGATGAAGCCCATGGCTCATATGGCCCATCAGTAATTTTATCTTTTTGTTTTCTTCCATTGACATCGATCTAAATCGCCGGATATCTCTATTGATATCCTCGCCAATAATAAACACATCATACTTGGCATATTGCGAGCGCAGAATGTTTCGCAAGGTGGTCCCGCCCGCCTTGGGGATATGCAGGAATATGATATGAGGCGTTATTTTTCGCAA
>JAOZUU010000545.1 GCA_029938515.1 Desulfobacterales bacterium
GTTGATTTTTATGAAAAAATGGGTGCTCGAAACGGATCGCCGGTTGGCAGGTGGAACTGAGCAACAAGATTATCGATGGCGAAACACCCATGCGGCCATCTTATTGCTCCGGGGATCCATGCGGCCCCTCAAATTGTTATTTTTTTTGTTTATACTTTATACGCAAACAACGGGAATTATTATGGCAAGCCAAACACAGATAACCCAAACTGAGAAAGCCGTTTTCGGCGCGGGATGTTTCTGGGGCGTCGAGGAGATCATCCAAAAAATTCCGGGGGTCATCGACACCACCGTTGGATATTGCGGGGGCACCACGACCGACCCCACCTACCGGGATGTAACAACCGGAACCACAGGGCATGCCGAGACAATAGAGATTCGCTTCGATCCGAAGATTGTCAGCTATGAAACCTTGCTCGACTATTTTTTCAGGTTCCACGATCCCACCACCCATTACCGCCAGGGCAACGATATCGGCAGTCAATACCGGTCCGTCATCTTCTATCAAAACGAGGGGCAGAAAAGGCTGGCCGAAATGAAGAAACAGGCGGTGGATGCTTCGGGGAAATGGGAAAACCCGGTGGTGACCGAGATTGTCTCCGCCCGGCCGTTCTATTCGGCCGAAGACTATCACCAGGATTATCTTCAAAAAAATCCCGGCGGATATAGTTGCCACTATTTGAGAGAGTAACGACGATTATCGAGACTACTTACGATTCATATCGCTTCGGGTCTTTAACCCGGCTCTCCAAGGATCAGATGGCCACCCTGGTCAGTCATCTGAACGCCCCTCAAACAGCGGCGGACACCATTCTCGGCGGACGAAGCCGGCCCATCTGCGTCGATCTGTCCGGATACGGTCCGGTCACAATTAAAAAATACTTTCGTGGCGGCCTCATCCGGTATTTAAACCGCCAAACCCATGTCAGACGGGGACCCACCCGGCCCCAGGCCGAATTCGACCTGTTAAACAGGGTCCGGGAGATCGGTGTCAACGCGCCGGAGCCGGTGGCTTACGTGATAAAAGGAGAATTGCTCTATCATGGCTGGCTGGTCACTCGAAAGATCGTAAATTCCCGATCTCTGGCTGAGCTATGCAGTCTGGACGTGCCCAAAGCCGAAGCGGCCACCCGGGCCCTTGTACACCAGGTATCGGTCTTGATGGATAACCACATTCTTCATACGGACCTGCATCCCGGAAACGTGCTGGTGGATCAAAATGGAACTGCATATATCGTGGATTTCGATAAGACCCGCACCGATATTCACAACCGTGAAAAACTGCGATACCGTTATAAGGAACGATGGCACCGCGCGATTATGAAATATCGGCTCCCGGAATGGCTTGATACTGTAATGACCAGCAACCTTTAACGGGTTCGCCGGTTAAACAGTCAGAACGGGCCATGGCTCCACGGTGACGTCATTGTTTATTGTAACTATTTGATTTACAAATAAAAGCATAAAATTTCAGCCACGGACCCACACAGACATACACAGATGGGTTTTCGTACTCATATCCACCTGGTTTTTTAAAAAAATAGTCTGTGTCAGTCTGTGTGGGTCTGTGGCTAATAATATTGTTTCAGAGTAACCTTGACGCTACTCTGGCCATGGCCCACAAAGGAGAATCAACACCATGAAAAGCAAAGTATACTTTATCGATTTACGGGCTAAATATACAGAAAGCTTTGCCGCCAAACTGGAAAAACTCATCACACGGGCCGGGCTGCCGAGGGCCGTAAAAAAAAGAGACCTGGTGGCGGTAAAACTCCATTTCGGCGAACTGGGCAATACGGCCTTTATCCGACCGGTCTATATCCGCCGAATCGTGAACGCCATTAAAAACAGAGGCGCTGTCCCCTTTTTAACCGACGCCAACACGTTGTACGCCGGCACCCGGGGAGATGCGGCCAGTCATTTAAAGACCGCCATTGAAAACGGTTTTGCCTATTCGGTGGTCGGTGCGCCGCTGATTATTGCCGATGGATTGCGGGGAAAAAGCCAGACAGCGGTAACCATCAACCAGTCCCGTTTTAAGCGCGTTTACATCGGGTCCGAAATCGTTCACGCCGACGCGTTGATCTCCGTGGCCCATTTTAAAGGTCACGAACTGTCAGGTTTTGGGGGTACCATTAAAAATATCGGCATGGGGTGTGCGTCCCGTAAGGGAAAACTGGCCCAGCACTCATCCCTTAGTCCCAAAATAAATCGGAAAAAATGCGTCGGGTGCGGAGATTGCGTGGCCCACTGCGCCCAGAAGGCGATTGCCCTCGTGGAGATCAAAGACCGGAAAAAAGCGCAGATCGATCCGGACAAATGCGTCGGCTGTGGCGAATGCATTCTGATCTGCCCCAACGGAGCCGTTCAGGTTCAATGGCAGCGGGACGTCCCCGCTTTCATGGAGAACATGGTGGAATACACCATGGGCGTGTTAAAGGGAAAAAAAGGCAAATCCCTTTTCATCAATTTCATCACCAACGTCTCCCCGGCCTGTGACTGTTATCCTTACAACGATGCCCCCATCGTCCGCGATATCGGTGTCGTGGCCTCGAAAGATCCCGTGGCAATCGACCAGGCCGCCGCCGACCTGGTCAATGCCGAAGCCGCGCTGCCCGGATCTTGTCTGAAGAACAATACCAAACCC
>JAOZUU010000546.1 GCA_029938515.1 Desulfobacterales bacterium
GCGTCGCGATCCGGAAACATTCATCGACCGCTTGATTAAGGCAGAGCTGAAAAACATCCAGGATGAAGAATAATGATCGGTATTTCGAAACTATACTGCGGCACGGTGGAACCATCGGATGCGTTGCGTTATGGTCGTATGTCGGGCAAACTTCCCTCCCATTTGCTCCAGTTTTCCAAGGATAAGCGACCGGTGGTGGTTTGGAATATTACCCGCCGTTGCAACCTGAAATGCGTTCATTGTTACGCCCGTGCCAAGAACATTCCCTTTGAAAATGAATTGACCACTGCAGAGGGTAAGGCCTTGCTGGACGATCTGGCCGATTTCGGTGTGCCGGTGATTCTTTTTTCCGGTGGAGAACCGCTGATGCGCGAAGATTTACCCGAATTGGCCGCTTATGCCGTTGAAAAAAAGATGCGGGCGGTTATATCCACCAACGGCACCCTGATTCCACCAGACACGGCTAAAACCTTAAAATCCATCGGCCTGTCGTACGTGGGAATCAGCCTCGACGGGTTGGAGGCGGTCAACGATCGCTTCAGGGCCGTGAAAGGGGCTTTCCGGATGGCTCTGGAGGGGATCGAAAACTGCCAGGCTGCCGGCATCAAGGTCGGTCTTCGCTTTACCATCAATCGGTTTAACCGGGATGAAATCCCGAAAATTTTCGATCTGATCGAAGAACGGGATATTCCCCGGGCCTGCTTCTACCATCTCGTTTATGCGGGCCGCGGATCCAATTTAATCAAGGATGATCTGAGCCTGGAAGAATCCCGCCGAGTTGTGGACCTGATCATGGATCGTACCCGGGCCCTTTGCGAAGCAGGCAAATCCAAGGAAATTCTTACCGTGGATAACCATGCCGACGGTCCCTACGTTTACATGAGACTGCTCAAGGAAGATCCACAACGGGCCGCGGCGGTTTACGAACTGTTGAAAATGAACGAAGGCAACAACTCGGGCCGGGGAATCGGCTGTGTAAGCTGGGACGGCGAAGTATATGCCGATCAGTTCTGGCGCCACCACAGCTTTGGCAATATTAGAAAGCGACCCTTTTCAGAAATATGGACCGATACTTCCGAACCGTTAATGCAACAGCTCAAGGAAAAGAAAAAATACGTCACGGGCCGCTGCGCCACCTGTCGATGGCTGGACGTCTGTGGCGGAAATTTCCGGGTACGGGCCGAGGCGGCCACCGGCGATTTATGGGCACCGGACCCGGCCTGTTACCTGACCGACGATGAGATCTCCGAAACAATTTAATCCAGATGATACTGGATACTGGATTCTTGATCCCGGCTGATATCCAGTATCTGGTATCCAGCATCTGTCGTTATTAGACAAAGCGATTTTGAAAAAACACAAGCTATTTTTTGAATAGATAACGAGGCCTGTAATAAGGATAAGCCGATGCCATTTCCCTATCAACGCCTGCGGCGACTGCGCCAAAATGAGGGTTTTAGACGGCTGGTACGTGAAACCGTGCTGACGCCGAGCGATCTGATCCTCCCCCTTTTCGCAATCGGCGGCACGAATGTCAAAAACCCCATCGAATCGATGCCGGGCCAATATCAATTATCACCGGACAACATCGTCAAAACGGCACGACAGGTGGTTGAACTGGGCATCCCGGCGGTAATCCTTTTCGGAATTCCCGATGGCAAGGACGCCACGGGTAGCGGGGCTTACGCCACGGATGGAATCGTCCAGCAGTCGGTAACCCTGATCAAAGAAACGTTGCCGGATCTGCTGGTGATCACTGATGTCTGCCTGTGTGAATATACCGATCACGGTCACTGTGGGGTCGTGGCCGGTCAAACGGTGGATAACGATGCCACCCTGGCGCTTCTGGCCAAAACGGCCGTATCCCATGCCAGGGCGGGCGCGGACATGGTGGCCCCATCGGACATGATGGACGGCAGGGTGGCCGCCATCCGAAATGCCCTGGATGACGATGGATTTAAGCATACACCCATCATGGCCTACGCCGCCAAATACTGTTCTTCCTATTACGGTCCCTTTCGAAGCGCAGTCGATTCGGCACCTAAATTCGGTGATCGCCGCACTTATCAGATGGATCCAGCCAATTCCGACGAAGCGTTGCGGGAAGTGGCCCTCGATATCGAAGAAGGAGCCGATATCATTATGGTAAAACCGGCCCTGGCCTTTTTGGATATCATCCGTCGGGTTCGGGAAACCGTGGATCTTCCCGTGGCCGCCTATAATGTCAGCGGTGAGTACGCCATGATCAAGGCGGCCGACCAACTGGGCTGGCTGGACGGCCGACAAGTCATGCTGGAAACCCTGACTGCCATCAAGCGCGCCGGCGCCGATATGATCTTGACTTATTTTGCGCTGGAAGCAGCGACCATCCTGAATGGATAGAAAGAATTGAAAAATATCGCCCCAATCGCAACAACTATATCGCAAAATAAATTAGAAAAATCCGGGGCACTATACAATGAAGCCTGAACCACATAAGACTACGCATCCTGACAGGGTGAAGGAGCAAAAAGAACCGTCCCTTCGGCTGGTGGCATGGGAAACCACCCGCAATTGCAACCTTGCCTGCATTCACTGCCGCGCATCGGCTACCTGCGGCCCGTATGAGGATGAATTGGATACCCGGGCTTCCCTGC
>JAOZUU010000068.1 GCA_029938515.1 Desulfobacterales bacterium
GGGAGCCCCCTGAGTACGGCGTACAAATCGTACGTCGTCGAAGAGAGGCGACCGATAACGCCGTCCAAAAACTTTGTCTGGAAGTCTATATTTGACTTGGTACGGCCCTTCTGATAAATACAGCTGAAAAATAAATACCGGAAAGGAAACATAAGATGGAAAGAACATTGTCGATTATTAAACCGGATGGGGTCCAACGCGGGCTGATCGGTGAAGTCATCCAGCACCTCGAAAAAAACGGGCTGAAAATCATCGCCGCCAAAATGATTCATATGACGGGCCGGGAAGCCGAGGGGTTTTACGACGTTCACAGGGAAAAACCGTTTTTCAGCAGTTTGACCGCATTTATGACATCCGGCCCCTGTGTGGTGATGGTGCTGGAAGGCGAAAACGCTATTTCACGCTACCGGGACTTGATGGGTGCGACCAATTACAAGGAAGCCGCCGAAGGGACTATCCGCCGGGAATTTGCCACGGATATCGAAAAAAACGTGGTTCATGGGTCGGACGCCCTGGAAACCGCGGTCTTTGAAATCGGCTACTTCTTCAGTCAATTGGAAATCGTCCTTTGATAGCGCCAAGCGCGGATTTCAATCGTATCACCGTTGTTCTTAAAAACCCCCGCTATCCTGAAAATATAGGGGCGGTGACCCGGGCCATGCGTAATATGGGCTTAAGCCGGTTGTCGATTGTCGATCCGGAGAACTTCGATCTCAAACGGGTCAGAAAACTGGCAACCCATGAGGCTGCGAGCATCGTTGACCGGATCGTCCGTTTCGACCACCTGAATGATGCTTTAGCCGATATGCAGTACGTAGTGGGCACCACGGCCCGGCTGGGCCGTCAGCGCCCGGTTGTTCAATCTCTCTCGTCGGTGGCCGGCCGGCTGATTTCAATGGCCCGTCAAAACCAGGTGGCACTTCTTTTCGGACCCGAGGATCGGGGCCTGACAAACGCGGATCTGCAACTTTGCCACATCCTGGTAAACATTCCCACCGCCGACTTTTCGTCCCTGAACCTGAGCCAAGCCGTGATGCTCATGTGTTACGAAATCCTTCTTGCAGGCGAGAATGAAAATCCGAAACCGACGCCGCGTCTGGCATCCCGGCACGAGCTGGACGGCATGTATGCCACGCTGAAGGATATTCTGGTACGCATTGATTATATCAACCGGGATAACCCGGATTACTGGATGAATAAAATTCGTCGTTTCGGCAACCGGATCCAATTACGGGCAGGGGAAGTCAGCGTCATTCGCGGCATCTGCCGCCAAATTAACTGGTATGGCAAAAAATGTTATCAGGATGGAAAAAAAGCCGCGGTGAACCCGGAGAAGTCAACGGACCAACGCCGAGATTGGGCCTGAGACGCAATTTTGAAACCGCCTCTAATCCGTATCGGTCTTCAGAACAGCCAAAAATGCCTGCTGGGGAATCATCACCTTGCCGACCATCTTCATACGCTTCTTCCCCTTCTTTTGTTTTTCCAGTAGCTTGCGTTTCCGGGTAACATCCCCACCGTAACACTTGGCCGTTACATCCTTACGAAAAGCCGAGACGGTCTTCCGGGCGATAATCGTCCCCCCGATGGCCCCCTGGATGGCGATTTTAAACATTTGCCGGGGGATCTCGTCTCTGAGTTTGGTACAGGCCGACCGCGCTCGCTCCACGGCCCGATCCCGGTGCACCAGTTGCGATAGGGCGTCCACCTTTTCGCCGTTAATGAGGATGTCGAGTTTCACCAGGTCGGTTTCGCGGAAATCGATCAGATCATAATCAAACGAACCATATCCCTGGCTGACTGATTTGAGTCTGTCGTAAAAATCGTAAATCACTTCCGCCAGCGGCAGCTCGAAGATCATCTCAAGCCGATCGCTGGTAAGGTATTGATAATTTTTATTGATCCCCCGGCGATCCAAGCACAACTTCATCACAACACCCATGTATCGGTCGGGCACGATGATGGAAGCGCGAATAAACGGCTCCTTGCAGGCGGCAATGCTCATTGGATCTGGAAAAAGCGCCGGATTATCGATGGCCTCGACCGTGCCGTCGTTTAAAATAATCTCGTAGCCGACGGATGGCGCCGTCAGAATCAGCGAGAGCCCGTATTCCCGCTCAAGCCGTTCCTGAACGACTTCCAGGTGCAGCAAACCGAGAAATCCACAACGGAACCCAAAACCAAGGGCCACGGATGAATCCTTTTCATACACCAGCGACGCATCGTTGAGTTTCAATTTTTCCAATCCGGCGGTCAAATCCTCGTAGCCGTCCGAGGCAACCGGGTAGATTGAAGAAAAAACCACCGGTTTGGCCTCCTTAAAACCGGACATGGGTGTTTGACAGGGCCGGTCCCGATGGGTCACGGTATCCCCGCAGCGGGTGTCGCTCACGGTTTTGATGCCGGCAATCAGATACCCGACCTCACCGGCGGAAAGCACGCTGGTCGGTTGCCTTTCCAGCCGGAAAAGCCCCACCTCCTCCACCTTGTAGACCACGTCGTTGGACATGAATCGGACCCACTCGCCCGGTTTGACGGTACCATCAAAAATTCTGAAATAGACAATCGTCCCGCGAAACGAATCGTAATGGCTGTCAAAAATCAAAGCCCGCAAAGGGGCCTCCGGATCGCCGGCCGGTGGTGGCAGCCGGTCGACAATCCCTTCCAGGATTTCATCGATACCGGTGCCTTCCTTTGCCGATACCAGAATAGCCTCTTCCGGATCCAACCCCAGGTCCCTGTCTATCTGTCTTTTTACCCGGTCGATATCCGCCGACGGCAGATCGATCTTGTTAATCACCGGAACAATCTCGAGATCATCTTCCAGGGCCAGGTAAAAATTGGCCAGGGTCTGGGCTTCCACACCCTGGCTGGCGTCAATAAGCAAAAGGGCCCCCTCGCAGGAAGCCAGTGCCCGGGAAACTTCATAGGTAAAATCGACATGCCCGGGAGTATCGATCAGGTTCAAGGCATAGCCCTCGCCACCCGGGGTTGTATAGGGCAGGCAAATGGTTTGGCTTTTAATGGTGATGCCTCTTTCCCGCTCGATATCCATGGTATCCAGGATCTGATCCTTGAAATCGCGATCGGAAACCATATCGGTCGCCTGAATCAATCGATCCGACAGGGTCGATTTACCATGGTCGATATGGGCGATTATACTGAAATTTCTTATTTTTTTCATATGCTACCGTCCAGGTTGCTTCCGCTGAAGCGATTGTTGCCAGTCAAGCATTTTTCTTATATCAAGAGTTTAAAAGACTTCAACAAAAAATAAAATTTTACTCTGGATTTTTTTAAATTATTTTGATAGAAAAAATTTTTATCGTATTGAAGTATGGTTCCTAATTGTTTTAGTTGCAACCGATTATTCAATCAGCATTGAGGCCAATGAGCAACCACATCCTGATCGTTGATGACAACAGGGAAATCAGAAATTTCCTGGAGGAATTTTTACTCGCCAAGGGCTTTCAGTGCACCTCCACCGGTAGCTCGGAAGAAGCGCTTGAAATCATAGAGGATAGTTTAACCCAAGTAGTGGTTTCCGACATTATCCTGCCTGGTATGAGCGGCCTTGAGCTCGCCACTAAAATCAAACATAAACACGAAGATATCGATATCATCATTATGACCGGTCATGGCCGGGAGTTCTCCTATGAAGAGGCCGTTCGCAAGGGGGCTTGCGACATGGTGGTCAAACCCTTTCGCGCGGAAGAGTTACAGCTTCGAATCGAGCGGACGTTATCCGAGCAACGGATGCGGGTAGAACGTAAGATCAATTTGGAAGAATTAGAGCGCCTGGCCATTACCGACGATTTGACTAAGTTATTCAACTCCCGTCATTTCTACCAGCGTCTCAAAGACGAAATAAACAGATCCAGACGATATCAGACCCCCCTTTCCCTCCTAATGCTCGACATCGATTATTTCAAAGATTACAATGACAGTTACGGGCACTTGGAGGGAAACAAGGTATTACAACAGATAGGTAAAATCATCCAGGCCTGTCTGAGGAGCATGGATACCGCCTATCGGTACGGAGGCGAGGAATTTACGGTTCTTTTGCCCCAAACGATAAACACCGAATCGGAAACCGTGGCAAAACGGATAAAAAAATCGATCGCTAAATTAAAATTTAGCCCCAAGGAGAATGAAACGGCCGGTGTTACCATTAGTATCGGTGTAACCGAATATCGCCATGGGGATGCGCCGGAAAAATTCGTTAAAAGGGCCGATGAGGCCATGTACATGTCCAAGAAAAACGGTCGCAACAAGGTGACGATGCTAGCCCCGACCGATGAACCGGACAAACAACCGGATCCAAAATGAGAGACCTTTGAAAAAGGGACATTTCTCAAAGGTCTCGACGGCCTATTCGTTTCTCTCTTCCCGGCACGGTCCTGTCCCTGACGTGTTCATCGATCAAATCATCACGCTTTACCGCCAGGCGGGGTGGTGGAAAAGCCCCGATGCCGAGAGAGATCATGTCCGGCGGATTATAGCCGGCAGCCATTGTTTTCTGGTTGCTTTGGAAAATGACGAACTGGTCGGAATGGGCCGGGTCATCAGCGACGGGGAGAGTGATGCCTATATCCAGGATGTCACCGTAAAAACAACCTGCCGGAAAAAGGGCATCGGCACCCAGATCGTAAAGCGGTTGGTCAAGCGAATCGAAGCGGACGGATTGAAATGGATCGGACTGATCGCCGAAAGAAACACCCACGCATTTTACGAACGGATTGGATTTAAAAAAATGCCGGATTCCATTCCCCTGCTGATAGAAATTCCATGACCCTTGCCCCCCTGACACCAGCCGATTATCGACGCTTCAGGCCCTTTTTTAGACATCAGCGGTATCGGTTATGCACCTACTCCCTGCCCTCGATCATTGTCTGGAAAAATGAAGAATACCAGCCCTGTGCCACAGTCCGGGAAGATGCCCTGATTATCGGAACGGAATTTACCCATCACCGGGAAAATCGCCATTTAATCCTGCCGGTGTCGCCCGATAAGGAATTCCCGCCGGAGGCGTTATATGACTTGGCTCTGTCACTTGATTTTGAAAGATACTGGTTTATCTCCGAAGGCTATAT
This sequence comes from Desulfobacterales bacterium, assembly GCA_029938515.1. GTDB lineage: Bacteria > Desulfobacterota > Desulfobacteria > Desulfobacterales > QNYZ01 > QNYZ01. The sequence goes on from JAOZUU010000068.1 coordinate 5,094, forward strand.
TCAACGATTCGGGGAAAAACGGATCGATCCTCTGTTCACTATTGCCCCCCATCCGGAATACGACGATTATATTTACCTCCAGTCGGACCTGGTCGATTTGAGCGGAAACAAATACTCCAAAAAACGGAACCTGATCAAGCAATTCCAACGGGAATACATGGATACGGGCAGGGTGATAGTTGAACCGGCGACTACAGCCGTGGCCGAGGAATGTGCCGAGTTCATCGAGGCCTGGTGTGAGGAGCGCCAGTGTGATGCCGACGGACAAATCGACCTGGCCTGTGAAAAACAGGCCGCTCTCAATACCATCTGGCATATCGACGAACTGAAAGTGAACGGCCTGTTGCTTCGGATCGATGAAACCGTCTGTGCTTTTGGGATCGGCTCATATCTGACCGACGATATGGGGGTGCTGCATTTCGAAAAAGCCTTTTCCCGGATGAAGGGATTATATCAGTACTTTGACAATCAGTGCGCCCGGCGGCTGTTTCAAGGCTACCGGTACATCAACAAAGAGAGCGATATGGGGGAGGCCAACCTCGCCAAGACCAAGAAATCGTACCATCCGACAACGATGATCCGATCATATAAACTCACTCTGCGAGGTTAATCATTAGGTTGAAAGACCACTTTTAAAAACAGGTCTCCCTGCCGGCCATCAGGCATCAACCTCCCCTGCCCTCTCAGCCTCAACTTGCCACCCTCCTCAATCCCAGCGGGGACGATTACCTTGATCAACCGTTTCTGAAACCCCCAGGGGATATTGACCATCTTCCGGGTTCCCCGCTGAGCTTCGAGAGGTGTCACTTCAATGGTCCCGTACAGGTTCGGATCATCACCGTCGACATGGGCCGGATGAATCACCTGCAGGCGAGCGGTATGTTTTTTTTCGGTGGCCTTTGATATCATCCTGGAAGCGCCGGTATCAGGTAGCATCATGGATAGCTTTAAAAAAATAATCCCAAAAATGAATCCCCCGATATGGGCCCACCAGGCAATGCCGCCGGCAGTGCCGTGACCGGCTGTGGCGTTTAAAAACTGAAGTAAAAACCAGAAACCGAGAAAAAAATAAGCCGGTATTTCAAAAAACAGCGGAATGAATATAATCGGTACCAGGGTTAGAACTTTGGCGCGGGGATAAAGAATAAAATAGGCGCCCATCACACCGGCGATCGCTCCGCTGGCACCGATAGTGGGCACGTTGGACCCGGTATTCAAAATTAAGTGGGACAAGCCCGAAGCCAGTCCGCATGCCAGGTAAAACACCAGATAGCGCAATGGGCCCAGGCGGTCTTCCACATTATCACCAAAGATCCACAGCGACCACATATTGCCCAGCAGGTGCCAGAACCCACCGTGTAAAAACATAAAGCTGAACAAAGAGAAAAGCTGCTGACCGGTCGTGAAATAATGGGACAGCCGCGGGTCGGAATACCGGGCCGGGACCAGTCCAAATATGTAGACGAAACGATCCCCCCCCCCGCCCTGGGAAAGCTGCATCAAATACACAAGGACATTGATCCCGATGATGGCCGTCGTGACCACCGGGTAGTTACGCGAGGGAATCGTATCGCGGATGGGGATCATGAATTATTGTTTGTATCTTGGTGCTTTGTGACCATTTTTTCCGGTTTATCCGGGTTGGGTTGTAAAAGACCGGATACGGGATAAATTGGCCTCCAGTTTTCGCCTCTTATCCATCAGCCCGGCATGCTTTTCCCGGGTCTTGGCGACAACGTCGGCGGGCGCTTTTTCAATGTAATCGGGGTTGTCAAGCTTCTTTCCCAGACCGGCCATTTCCCTGTCGATTTTAGCGATAGCCTTTTCCAGCCGGGGGATCTCCCGGGCAAAATCGATCACACCGGCCAGGGATACATATAGCGTGGTATCGGCGACCACCGCCGTGGCCGCCGCACCGGGACGATCACCGGGCGGTTCAACGGCCAGGGATTTCAGCATGGCCAGCTTGATGATCATCTCCCGGTTTCTTTCAATGTCCGTCCGGGTAATCGCTTCCCCGGATTGGATCACGACATTTAATTTGCTGGAAGGCGGGATGTTCATCTCCCCCCGGATATTACGCACGGCACTGATAATACCGGTGACCAGATCCATTTCCGCCTCGGCCTCGGGATCTGGAACCACCGTCTCCGCATAGTCCGTCGCCATGTCCGGAAAAACGGCTTTCATGATGGAGCCATTGCGATTGGGGAGCTTGTGCCAGATCTCTTCACTGATGAATGGGGCAAAGGGGTGCAACACCACCAGGGTGTCCTTTAGCACCCGCGCCAGCACCTGTTGCGTGACGGCTTGCCTTTTATCTCCGGCATTCCCGTAAAGCGCCGGCTTTACCGCTTCCAGGTACCAGTCGCACAGTTCATGCCAGATAAACCGGTACAGGGCACCGGCGGCATCGTTGAACCGATACTCATCCAGTCCGTTAGAGACCTCGGTTGTCACGCTGTTAAGCCGCGAGAGAATCCAGCGGTCCGGCAGGGCCAGGTTTCTCCGATCGATGGGGGTTTGATCCTTGTTAAAATGCATCAACGCAAATCGAGCCGCATTCCAAATCTTGTTGATAAAATGCCGGTAGCCCTCCACCCGCTTTTCGTCCATCCGGATGTCCCGCCCCTGGGCGGCAAAAGCCGCCAGCGTGTACCGGAATGCATCGGTGCCGAATTCATCCATGACGGTGAGCGGGTCAATCACGTTCCCCTTGGATTTGCTCATCTTGTCCCCGTGCTTGTCGCGAACCAGAGCGTGTACGTAGACATCCTTGAAAGGGATATCGTCCATGAAATGAATCCCCATCATCATCATGCGGGCCACCCAGAAAAAAAGAATATCGAATCCGGTCACCAATACGGATGTGGGATAAAAAGTGTCCAGCAGCGGGGTTTTATCGGGCCAACCCATGGTGGAAAACGGCCACAGGGCCGAACTGAACCAGGTATCCAGCACATCGGTCTCCTGAACCAGTTCCTCACCATCGCATGTCGAGCAACGCGCCGGGGATTCCATGGCGACCATGACCGCGTCGCAGTTGCCGCAGGTCCAGGCAGGGATCTGGTGGCCCCACCAGATCTGGCGCGAGATACACCAGTCTCTGATATTATCCATCCAGTTGAAATACGATTTATTCCAGGTGGCGGGAACGATTCGGGTCTTATTATTTTTTACCGCCGCCGCCGCTTTTTCGGCCAGCGGTTTGGCCTTGACAAACCATTGTTTGGACAGGTTCGGTTCCACAATCGTATGACAGCGATAACAGTGGCCGACACTGTGATCGTACGATTCGACCTTGAGCAGCAGTTGCTCTTTTTCAAGCGCCTCGATCACGGCCTCGCGGCACTCGAAGCGGTCCATCCCCGCAAAACGACCCGCCGCTGGCGTCATCCGCCCGTCATCACCGATCACCTTGACGATGGGTAGGTCATGGCGCCGACCGATTTCAAAGTCGTTGGGATCGTGGGCGGGGGTCACTTTCAAGCCGCCGGTGCCGAAGGACATGTCCACGTACCGGTCCCGGATTATGGGAATCCGCCGTTCCATCAGGGGCAGGATCACTTCCTTATAGGTCAGATCCCGGTAACGCTCGTCGTCGGGATTCACCGCCACGGCGGTATCACCCAGCATGGTCTCGGGACGTGTGGTGGCCACCACGATACCGCCGGACCCGTCGGAAAACGGGTAACGGATATGATACAGATGGCCCTGAATGTCTTCATGTTCGACCTCGAGATCAGACAGGGCCGTATGGCAGCGATGGCACCAGTTGATAATATAGTCGCCCTTGTAAATCAGACCTTGATGATAAAGCGTCACGAACACCTTGCGCACCGCCCGTGAGAGTCCTTCGTCCATGGTGAAGCGTTCACGCTCCCAGTCGCAGGAAGCCCCGAGGCGCTTTAGCTGGTTGATTATGGCACTGCCGGACTGTTTGCGCCATTTCCAGACTTCCTCGACAAATTGTTCCCGGCCGAGTTCGTGACGGCTTTTCCCCTCTTCGTCCAGTTTCCGTTCCACCACATTCTGGGTGGCAATGCCCGCGTGATCGGTACCGAACATCCACAGCACGTTATCCTTCCGCAACCGGCGATACCGGCAAAGGATATCCTGCAGGGTGATATTCAAGGCATGACCCATGTGAAGTACGCCGGTCACATTGGGGGGGGGGATTACAATGGAATACGCCGGCCGCTCACTTGTTTCACTGGCCGCAAACAGCCGCTCTTTTTCCCAAAAATCATACCACCGCTGTTCCACTTCCCGTGGCTCGTATCCCTTGGCAAGCATATCAGAACCCATTTTTTGTCTGACTCCAATCCTAAAAATAAAAGGGGATTA
>JAOZUU010000069.1 GCA_029938515.1 Desulfobacterales bacterium
CTGGCCCTTAAATCGGTGGCCATCACCGGCGCACCGGACAGCAACGGCACACCCCGCACGATGGCCGTGTGACCGGAAATGGTAATGTCGGCCCCTATCCGCCGAAGCTCGCTCACATGGATGAAACGCTTTTCGAAAATGGTTTCCGCAATCAGGCTCGATCCATCGGCCACGGACATCAAAACCATGAATTGGGCCTGCATATCAGTGGGAAAGCCAGGGTATGGCATGGTTTGGATATCCACGCTGTGGATGGATTCACTTCCCTTTACCCGGATATGCTGATTGTCGATAACGACTTCGGCACCGGCCGTTTTCAGTTTATCGATGACCATGCCCAAATGTTCCGGTTCACAATGGCTCAGTTGTACATCGCCACCGGTCAAAGCGGCGGCAACCATGAGGGTGCCGGCTTCGATTCGGTCGGGGATGATGTCCATATCCACCGGTTGCAGGGAAGAAACACCTTCGATGGTGATCACTGCTGTCCCGGCGCCCAAAATTCTCGCTCCCATCCGGTTGAGGGTTTCGGCCAGGGCTACGACTTCCGGTTCCCGGGCGGCGTTACGCAAAACAGTTACCCCCTCGGCCAGAGTCGCCGCCATCATCAGATTTTCCGTTCCCGTAACCGTTACCACATCGAAATTGATTTCACTTCCCCGGAGGCCATCGGTCACCGCCTCTACGTCTCCATGTTCAAGATCGATTTTGGCGCCGAGCAATTCAAGCCCCCGCAAATGAAGGTTGATCGGACGGGCCCCGATGGCACATCCCCCGGGCATGGAGACCCGGGCCTTCTTTAACCGGGCCACCATAGGACCGAGCACCAGCACAGATGCCCGCATTTTCCGAACCAGGTCGTAGGGGGCCTGATGGTTGTTAGCGCCCCGGGTATCAATTTGGACGCTGTGTCCATCTGTTTCAACCCGGGCACCTAAATGGGTAAGGAGCAATTTGATGCTGTTAATATCCTGCAGCTTCGGCACATTGGTGTAAGTACTGACACCTTCGGTCAGCAGTGATGAAGCCAGAATCGGCAAAGCTGCATTTTTGGCACCGCTGATTTCGACTTCACCTTTTAGCGGTCGCCCGCCTTCGATTATTATTTTATCCATGAAAACTTTCTTATTTAATTCTCAAAAAGTTATGGTAACATTGATTTAATTCATGAATTCTTTGCGCCTCTGCGGGAGACATTTTACCCGTCGTTACCAGCACTTATTGAGAATTTACCTTTCCTAATATTTAACCTGATATAAAAAAAAGCGCCCACCCGGATATAAATTCGGGATAGGCGCTTTGAACTCGACTTTTATAACTGTGATCAGTGATGCGAATCGCTTCCGTCGGCCTTGACCGTATCGACAATCGATTTAATAATACAATACGTCATCCCGATTCCCAGGATAGTCAGGGCATACCACAGCCCGCCGTGAAAGACCAGATGTCCCATATCCCAGACCCATTCAAAAGAAAACGGAAACATGAATCACTCTCCTTTACTTAGTTACGCCTGTGCCGGCGCCGGTTCTCCCTCGGAAACCATAGCCTCCTCGGCCGTTTCTTTATCAACCTCGATCTCAGTCACCGTTTCGGTCGGCAATGGTTCAATGGGATTCAGTTCGACCTCCTGGGGAAAGATCGGCAGGTAACGATAAGAAATCATAATCATCATCACACCATATGCCACGGGAAGAACCGTCGTGGCCACTTCCTGCCAGCTCGGATAGTACAAGGCCCACGTGTCAAAAGACATCACCGGCACGGCCATGACCTGAAGGACCAGCACCCAGCGATTGAGACTCACACCGATGACCCCTAAAATAATCGCGATGAGCCGGGTCGTCGGGTTGGCCCGTAATTTGGGGCTGATCAGAATCAGCCCCGGTACCACGCCGCAAAGCACAATCTCGGCAAACAGGATCCAGATACCGTACAGGGCGTTGTTGGAATAAAAATCCATCAGAGCAAAGCCCTTGGATGGAGCCGTTACCATGGCCCAATACACCGTATCGGCAATCTTGGCGATGATGTACGTAATAATCATCCACCCGGATATTTTTGCCAGCAACTGTACCACATTATCCTTCACCAATTGCTTGCCGGAGATTTTCTCGGTGATCCAGGTGATAAACAAAGTAAAACACGGGCCGTAGGCCGCGGCGGACCAGGTAAATAAAAAGAAGCTATAGGGCCAAACGAGAATATGTTCTCGAAAGGCAAACGGACGTCCGAATAGTACCCCGGGAACCCCGCCCAGCGATCCCTGGTGGAAGAAAGACAGAAAGGCACCCGTGGCGGCAAACACCGCCATGATATGGTGCATGTTATGGGTCAAATTATGGATAAACGGCACCTTATCCAGCTGGCGGTTTTCAAGGATCAGCGGAATATACTCGATGGTCAGAACAGCAAAATAACAGGACAGGCAAAAAGCCACCTCGGTCAGCATGGAATGAACGTTGGCATGCCAGAAAATAAACCAGCTCCGCAACGGCTGCCCCACATCGATGGCCAGAATCAGCAGGGCCGAGCTGTAGCAGATGAAGCCGATGAGAACGGCGAAATTAATAATATTTTTCAACTCATCGATGCCGAAAATGTATCTCAACAAACCGGTGAAAAAGGCCCCGCCTCCCAGGGCGATGACCGCCAGGTCGGCCCAGATCCAGATGGCAAACCCGTAATAATCGTTCATATTGGTCTGGTTGAGCCCCTTGATCCAGCAAAGGAAAAGGCCGAGCACTCCCCAAAGCAAAACAGCGCCGGCAATGGAAAGCCCCAGAAAAAATTTGCCCATGGAGCAACGTTGCACACCTTTCGGAAACAGTGCAGAATCCATCGGTTACCTCGTATTAAACGACTTGGTATTATCCATCATTCGTGATGATCGGATTTACTTTCATCCTTTACATAATTATCACCGGCCCGCCGGACCCATTCCTTGCTGGAAAAGTAGTAAATTTTCGGGTTGGTGTGAAGCCTTTCCAGCAGCCTGAACACCTTGGGGTTCTTGGGCCGACCATGGTGATGGGGGTCCGGCTGGGCCAATTGATGCACCTTGTGTTCGGGATTGTTCAAATCGCCGAACGTAATGGCACCCGCCGGACAAGCCTGGGTACAGGAAGTTTGGTACTCCTGCTCTTCAAGCTCATGCCTTCCTTCAAGAATCGCCTTTTCCATGGCCAGCTGGTACCGGTGGAAACAAAAGCTGCATTTTTCCACCACCCCGCGCATTCGGGGGGATACATTGGGACTGAGATATTTTTCCATGTCTCCCGGCCAAACCGGGTCCCACCAGTTAAAGTAGCGCGCGTGATACGGACAGGCGGCCATGCAATACCGGCATCCAAAACAGCGGGTATAGATTTGGCTAACGATTCCCGTCTCACTATCATAATCTGTGGCCGTTGCCGGACACACGGACACACAAGGCGAATGCCCGCTATGATGGCCCTCGCAATGTTGGCATGGCCTGGGCAGGTAACAGATCTCGGCATCTGGATATGACTTGCCATTGGTTAACTTGTAAACCTGCATCCAGGTAATACTCAGCCGTTTGTCCGTTTCATCCTTTCTAAACGGCACATTATTTTCCGCCATGCAAGCCACCATGCATGTTCCGCAGCCGGTGCACTTGTCCAGATCAATGACCATGCCGAATTTTTTCGTTTTTCCATGCGCTTGCTTCATTAAAACCTCGTATACCTCTTATGCTTTGGCCAGCTTGGCCCGAATCCCCCAGGCGGCATCGAAGCCGGAAGCGGCGTCTTCCACCGGCCCGACAAGTTCATTGACGTTAACGCCCTTGCCTGCCAGAAAATCATCAAAAGCCGTATGCCCCAATCCCGTGGGCATAGCCACAAGGCCAGGCATGATGCCTTCGGATAAATGGATTCGAACCTTTCCCTCGCCCTTGGGAGTGGTCAACATTGCCGGGGTCCCTTCGTTCAATTGGTACTTCCGGGCTGTCTCGGGGTTGATTTCAACGAAAACATCAGCTTTAACCAACACTGTCGCGGCCACGGTTTTCATCATAAAGGGTGGATTGCCGATCGATCCGCCGGCTAGACGAATGGAATCGTACGGTACAAGAATCAATGGAAATGTGCTGCTGTCTCCTTCGGCGGCCACGGCACCCGTCCACGGGTCGGAAGCGACCTTTTCTCCGTTAAACTCGAACCGGCCGGTACCAGTTGTAAACATCGCATCCCAGGAGGGGGACGAGAAATGATCGTCCATCCAGAATCCCTTCTCAATCATTCCTTCCCATCTTTCGTCCAGGGTATCTTTCAGGCAGGCCAGATAATTATCCCACCCAAAGGCCCTGATGATCGTCCCTTTCAATTGACCGGCCAGAGCGATGATCACATCACCCAGGTGCCGGGTATTGTATTGGGGTGCCACTACCGGTCGGGCGAGGCCGATAAACGGCCGGGTGAATCCCGCCGGAGCGGGTACATCCTGATAGCGTTCCAGGAAAGTGTGGTTGGGCAAAATCAGGTCAGCCTGCTGAGCGGTTTCATCCATGAATGATGAAAAACTCACGATAAAGGGAATTTGATCAAGCGCCGCTTGCACTGCTTTTGTATCTCGAAGCGTGTACAATGGGTTGGCGTCGGCGATCAGCATTATTTCGGGGACATTTCTCTGATCCGATCCAAACTGTTCAAAAAAGCGATTCGGCAAGGACCGGGTGTGAGAAAACTGGCCCGTACCGGCACCATCCAGTCGCGACTGCTCGTTTCCTTTTAAAGCGATCGGGTCTAAATCCGGGTCCGGCCAAAAAATATACCCCGGATCCGGCAGAAAACGAACACCCCCGTCACTATTGATACTTCCCACCAGGGCATTTAAAGCCAGGACGGCCATGGTGTCGGAAAGCGCCCCCGGCGCGCTGCCCCGTCCCCGGCCACAAATGGCGAGCGGTCGGTGAGCCGTGGCGAATTGCAGGGCCAGTTCGGATATAATATCGGCGGGCACACCGGTTATTTCAGCAACTTTGGCCGGAGAAAAATCGGCCATGACCTTCTGTTTGAACGAGTCGAATCCGGCGGAAAAATTATCAACAAAAACCTTGTTGTAAAAAGACTTGGCTATGATGTGATAGGCAAGCCCCAGAGCTAAAGTACCTTCCGTGCCCGGATTGATAGAGATCCAGCGATCGGACTTGGCCGCCGTGTTTGACAGGCGCGAATCGATTTGGACGATCTGGGTTTTTCGATCCTGTCGGTTGCTGTAAGCCTGAAACATCCGCACCGGCGAGCCCCAGCCATCAAGGAGCCCACTGCCAAAGCTCAGGATGAGATCGGCTTTTTCAACATCGAAACCGACGGTGCCGTCAACCCCGGCCATAGCGCGCACGGCTGTCTCCTGGGCATCCTGGGCCGACGCCGGACCGATAAAGTTGGGGGACCCGTAAACGGTCATGAAGCGCTTTAACAGCGCCGGGATGGTGCCGCGTTCGGTATCCGTCATACAGGCCAGCCCCTGGGGGCGCCCGTCGGCCCGTAAAGTGCCGAGTTTTTCAGCCACTTCGTTTAAAGCCGCTTCCCAGCTGATTTGGGCCCATTGTCCCTGCCCGCGCTTACCCGTACGTTTCAACGGGGTCTTGACCCGGGAGGGTCCGTATAAAAACTGAAGACCGGCCATCCCCAGGATGCAGATTCCGCCCTGATTAACGGGGTGTCCCTCCTGACCTTCGATCTTCACCGGGCGATCGTCGATCTTGCGCACCGTGATCCCGCATCCACCCGGGCAAAGCATACAGGTTGACTGTGCATACCCGATCTTCCCGTCCACCGGAATCGGGACCCACGGCCAGCGCTGGCTCCAAATGGATGAATCGTCGGTCAGTTTCCAGGGTAGTGGTGACAGGGCCGTACCCGCGGCCCCGCCAACGCCAAACGCCAGGAAGCTCCTTCGGTCAATTTTCATAAAATTCTCATCCCTTTGTTATTACCCTCGGTCAGATAATTGTGCCTCTATTTATGACACACAAAGCATCCGCCTTTTTCGGTCTGGACACTGGCTTGACGAACATTTTCACGGATGTGGCATTCCGAGCAATCATCCATCTTCATCCGGTCCCATGTATTGCGCTTTATCCCGGCAATGTTCCTGCCCCAGATATTGCGGCTGTAGCCGGTGATCCGGTTGACTTCATAAATCGGTAAATGGTCCGACTCCCCGATATGGCCGTGGCAAGTCACGCAATCCATTTTGCCCTTAATGGTATGGGCCGCGTGAGAGAAAAAGACACAGTCCGGCTGCTGGGCATACACCAGCCAGGGGACTTCCCTGTTTTTTTCCACGTACTGGGATACGAAACGAGCCTCTTCTTCCGTGGCTCCCTGCACGCTTTCATGACAGGTCACGCAACTTTCAAGGGTGGGGCGGCCGGAAAAAGTTCCGTCTTCTCTGAAAAAGTGGCAACTTTGGCATCCGTTCTCCACCTCAACGACATGAAGCGCATGGTTAAAATCCACCGGTTGTTTTTTTTTGGAATACAAAAGCGTGGGAAAGATAACCCAGCCCAGCACCATGCTGGCCGCCAGCCCGAAAATGAAGAAGAGGATGACGACCGCACCGCCGCTTGATTCCGTGCCAGGGGTCGCTGCCGGAGATTCGCTCTTTTCCGGCTGAGTGGTATCACTGGGATTACTCATGCAAACTCCGTCGTCTTTTGGAATATGGTTTTATAAGAAGGTGTAAAACGACTCGATTGTGAGCTGTATTTGTGTATCCGGCGCTCCTGTTTTTGTCAAGCAAAAACACCATCACACGCTACCATAACTGTGCAGGCCCGGCAGGTAGTTGACGCCGAAATAGGTAAATATCACCGCCGCAAATCCGATGATGGATAGATAGGCAATCCGTTTCCCGTACCAGCCCCGCATCAGCCGGGCATGCAGCAAGGTGGCATAGACAAACCAGGTTATTAAAGACCAGGTCTCCTTGGGGTCCCAGCCCCAGTACCGTCCCCAGGCAGAGTTAGCCCAGACAGCGCCGGTGATAATCCCCGCCGTCAGAAAAATAAAACCGAACATGATCATCTGATGATTCAGTTCGTCCAGGGCCTGTTTTTTGGGTAATAAATCGAGCCAGCCGCCGCCGGTTTCTACCGCTTCGGTCTGCTTGACCAGATACATGATACTCAATCCGAATGCCACGGCAAAAGCGGCATAACCGACGAAGCAGGCGATCACATGGGCGATCAGCCAATTGCTTTTCAGGGCCGGAATCAACGGTTGAATTCGGTCGCTGATATTGGGCGAAAGCGATGCATAGGCCATGGCCAAAAATACCAGGGGCATAATAAACGCACCGATGATTCGATTCCGGTACCTGAACTCGATGATCAGATAAATCAAAGCCAGGGTGAATGCGAAAAAGACCAGGGACTCGTAAAGGTTCGATAACGGCGCATGACCGATGCCGAGACGGTACGATTCGATCCACCGCAGGATAATTCCCGCCGTGTTGCCCGCAAAACCGATGATCGCAGTCCAGGTGCCCAGACGCGCAACATCCGGTTTCTTAAATATCCAAGCGAACAAATACGTAAAGGCGGACAAACCGTATACAAAGGTAATGATGGAAAGCAGATTGGAACTTGTCATCAGTCGTTCCCTTTTTTTTATTCCTGGTGCTCTGGTTCAGCGCCAAGTTTTTCCGATAGTTGTCTGACCCTGCGTTGCATGGCCATTTTATTCCGGTAAGCCGTACCGGCTACAACGACGTGGCTCTTTTTTCCCTTGGTGGTGATTTCGATGAATACCTGTTGATGGGACATGAAAAAGGTCACAAAACAGCCGATAAGCATCAGAATAAATCCGGTATACACGACCCAGACCCCGGGGTCCCTGGTAACCTCCAGACCCGTATAATAGCGCTTGTCCTGTGTGGGGACCGGCATTTTTGCCCGGGCGTTCGGTTCCAGCACGGAAATAAAGACGTTGCCCTTACGCATTTTATCAAAATTGGCGAACCGCAGGGGCAGGGTCACTTCCACCGGTTGACCCTCCCCGGGGGTCAGAATACCCAACAGCGCCTCTCCGATCGCTTGCCCCATGAAGGACGCTTCTGCCTTGAATTCGGTCAAAACGAACTTTCCCATACCTTCAGGCAAATCAAAAGGTTTCCCGATCCGGGTTTTTTGCTGGTAAGTCATCCCGGTATCCTGGATCATCAGGCTTAAAAGGATTTCTTCCGGTGCCGGAATGGCCTCATGGGCCGCATGGTCATGGTCAATCTCGCCGTAACTGGCCTGAAAAATATTAATTCCCGCATATCTGAGGGGATCGTTAACGATGATCCTCTTTTTAATCACCTCTTGATCATTTTCGAGGATAACCAGATCGGAACGGAACTCCTTGGGCGACCCATTTTTATAAAAACTGACGTTAAAATCATCACACCGGATTTTAAACGGTAATTTATGGATCTTGCCCGTGCTGCGCAACCGGATCATATCGACGGTTTCACCCTCGGGAATCTGGACAAACCCGTCGAAACCGAAAAGCGACCCGATCACGGCGCCGATCAGCAACAAAACAACACTGGAATGAACAATATAAACCCCCAGCCGGGACCAGCGCCATTTTTCACCGAATATCATCACCCCTTTCTTCGTGGGGGTTACCTGGGTGTGACCATAGGTTTTGGAGACCAGTGCCTCGGCGGTTGATTGCATTTCCCGGAGGGGTTGTTCGGATAAAAATTCAATGTTTCCGGATTTGTTTTTAAATCGTGAGGATTTAAAACGGGAGCGAATGTTGAAAACGATCTTCCATGCGCCGGGCAAACGATCGATGGAACAGATAACGATGTTTAAGGCCAGGAAAACCAGAAGCATCTGAAACCACCAGGAATGATACATGTCGAATATTTTCAGCGCCGAAAAGACCTTGTAAAAAAATTCGCCATACGCACGAAAATAGACTTCAGGGGTCTGGTTCTGGGGGATCAGTGTTCCGATAATCGACGTGGCGGCCAACACCGAAAACAAAATAATCGTCAGGGTTACCGAAGAAAACCATTTATACAATCCGTGCAACGGACCGGCGGATGTTGAGCTAGCGGGCATCCATCATCCTTTCTTAAAATTTGGATAAAGAATCGCTGTTTTTACCAGATCCGTGTCGGCTTGGCAACAAACATCAAATGGGAAAATCGGTGAAGCGGGTGTCCGATGCAAGTGAGATGTCATTTTTTTATCTTAACTGGTTGAGTTTACATATAAAAATAATATCAGCCACAGATCCACAGGGACTTACACAGACTATTTTTTAAAAAACAAGGCGGACCCGAGTGGGGAAACCCGTCTGTGTAAGTCTGTGTGGGTCTGTGGCTGATTATAGGGTTTCAGGGTAACTTTGGGTCCGATACGAAAAGCGCGGTTGTACCTCCTATTGGATTATGTTATGCCCGGTTC
>JAOZUU010000070.1 GCA_029938515.1 Desulfobacterales bacterium
ACTTTTAACGGTGTGCGGTTTGCCCTGGGAAGTTTGACCTTACTTCCGTTCCTGATTGTTACCGAGCGACGGCAGCCCCGTTCGAAGCTCAGTCGCAAAACAATGATCCTGGTGTGTGGGATCACCGGCGGCGTTCTGTTTATGGGCGCTTCGTTGCAACAGGTGGGGCTTGTTTATACCACGGCGGGAAAAGCCGGGTTTATCACCGGGCTGTATGTGGTCATGGTCCCGATTTTCGGCCTGGTTTTAAAGCAGCATACCGATGTCGGCACCTGGATCGGCGCGGTATTGGCAGCAGTGGGGCTTTATCTCCTGAGCGTTACCGAACAGTTTACCATCCAATACGGTGACCTGCTGGTATTGATGAGTGCTTTTTTCTGGACCGTCCACGTGCTGATCATTGGCTGGCTGTCGCCACGCATGAATCCGGTTAAGATTGCGTTTGTTCAGTTCGTCATTTGTTCCATATTAAGCTTGATTATCGCCCTGTTGACTGAAGAAATCGTTATGGCCCGGATTTATCAGGCGGCTATGCCGATTGTTTACAGCGGGGCTCTATCCGTGGGGATTGCATATACGTTACAGGTGGTCGCCCAGAAAAACGCGCATCCTGCGCACGCGGCGATCATTCTGAGCATGGAAGCGGTTTTTGCGGCCCTGGGCGGCTGGATCATATTAAATGAAATTCTCTCGCCGCGTGAGATATCCGGCTGCATGCTGATGCTCGCCGGGATGCTGTTATCCCAGCTTTGGGGGTATCTGCTGTATCTTCGGCGGAAGGATCATGCTTAAAATATTCAGTCAAAAACTTTTCTAACTCTTCGCCAACGTCGTTATATGGTGCCTCTATTCCTAACATTTCTTCCCATTACGCGTTGGACATCCTGGGGATACCCAACGCTTACACCGAAGCCGATGAAGACGAGAAGGGCAACTGGATCGTCTATTGGCGTTAAGCCAAAATTAATAATTAAATTTAGGGACATGAAAAGGTTCCTGGAAAACTCCGTTGCCGAGCTTTACAAGCTGTTTGAGAGGCACCGGAAATATCCGAGGAGTCTTCCCCTTGCGGATCTTAAAGAAAAAACCGCTATCCTTTTGGTGGATAAATGCCGGCTTTTTTCTTGTCCAGTGCGCCCGAAAGATTTGCAAAGCCACCCGTTTTTGAAACGGGAGCGTCAAAACTAGACACACATTTATATACAATGTTTTGTACGCTATCAGTTAGGACGGTCGGTCGTTAATTGACATTTAACGACATTATGCTATATTAATCTTAACCTAATAATTTAACCCAAGGCCATGAACATGTCCGCAAAATCTCTTCACGTCACCTTACCGGAAAAGCTCCGCGAATTTGTTGAGCTACAGACACAAAAGTCCGGCTACAGCACCAAAAGTGATTACATTCAACAATTAGTCCGACAAGATATGAAACGACGGGAACAAAAAAAGTTGAAAAACATGCTTTTGGAAAGCCTGGCTTCCGGTCGGAAAGATTATACTCAAAATGAATGGCTTGCCTTTCGGGATCAAGTCACTAAAAGCGTCAGCTCCTAATCGATGAAATTTTCTCTTACAGAGGATGCCGAAAAAGATATCTTCGATATCGTCGCTTACATCGCCCAAGATAGCCCCAAAGCCGCCGGGGAATTTTTCGATGAACTGACCGCCACCTGCAATCGTCTGGCGGAAATGCCTGAAATGGCCCAAAGGGTCCCCAAATATATCCGGGAAACCGCGCCAATTCTATCTGATTGCCGCCGCTGGCCGATAAAACGCTTTCCAAATTATCTCATTTTTTATAAGCCGGAAAAAGACCACATCCTGATTTTGCGGGTGGTTAACGGAAAAAGGGACCTTCCCATTCTTTTCAGCCATTGGGAATATTAATGTTAATCCAGTTCCCCGCCCCATCCAACAGATATAAAAATTCTCCCTGCGGCCACGATGCTCTTCGTGTAGCCAACAGGGAGCGATCCGTTTTGCCGGAGAAACTGCCGGCACAGCCGGAGAGCTGTGGCGGACTCCCCTGTCCTTCAGAGTGGCTCACCAATCAAAGGCCGATTGATCCGGCGGGATAACCGAAAGGACGTTAATTCGAGCTTGGGATAGGACAAAACCCGCCTGATTTCAGATAGGATTGATTGAGATGCAAACAATTCCAGCTTTTCATCAGTTGCCAAATTCGAAGTTCAACGTTCAATGTTCGATGTTCGACGTTCATCTCTTACATGCCCTCAAGATGTGAATTCTTCGTCACAATATGTTGAATTTATTTTAACACCCCACATGAAAACATGCCCCGACGCGACCACTGTCGGCCAACTCATTGTAGGTTTGCCACGCCTGCCCGGTCGGTTCGGTCACGAAGCGAATGCTATTTTCGGCCAGGGATTGCTTCACGGCTTTGTCAGGTTTCATATACCCGTACACACCGGTACCGGCGACAATCACGTCAGGTGTCGCGGCAATCAGGTCGGCAATATCCTCAACACTCATTTGGTGGCCGCTTTTTCGCCACCAGGAACCCTGGATTTGGCCGTCAGGGAAGATGATCAAGTCATTGTTGAAAGTCTTGCCATCCACAACCATCCGTCCAAATGAAAATGATTCGATCATGGTTCCTCCCAAAATCGGATGAGTCAAAAATGATGAACTCGTACAACGTTATCTAAAGTGATGGCTAAGTGAAAAGGTCCATATACAAGGCGTCGTGTTTTTTCAGGGGCGAGGCTATACACATGGTATGCCGAGCGTCTGAAAAAACACGACAACGCCGTAGATGGGACTTTTTACGACGCCATCAAAAATAACTCGATCCGTCCCAGCAATGCGTGCAAAGCTTTTCTTTAGGCAGTCCGATGGCGTCCACCAGATCCTCCAACTTCTGGTATTTCAGCGAGGTCAATTTCAACTCCTTCCCGATGGCTTCCACCATCATCCGGTTTTGCCTGCTTCCCGCCTCAGCATACGGACTGATATCTGTCTCACGTCCGTCTTCAATCCGATTGATGACTTTTCGTCCGGCCAGATCGAGGGTGGAGCGGGAGGTGGAAAAATTGATAAACTCGCAGGGATAGATCAGCGTTGGGCAGGCTGGACGCATGTGGACCTCTTTTGCGCCGATATCGAAGAGAATCTCGATGTTGTCTTTAAGCTGAGTCCCCCTGACAATGGAATCTTCACAGAAGAGGATTCTTTTACTTTCGATCAGTTTCCGAATCGGGATCAGTTTCATCCGTGCCACTAGGTCCCTCATTTCCTGATTCTGGGGCATAAAGCTTCTGGGCCAGGTGGGGGTGTATTTTACGAAGGGTCGGATATAGGGAATTTTTCTACAGTTTGCATACCCGATGGCATGTCCAATTCCCGAATCGGGAATGCCGGCCACACAGTCGATGTCGAGAGCGTCGTCTTCGGCCAGGGCCTCTCCACACCGGTTGCGGGTGTACTCTACGTTGATCCCTTCGTATTCGGAGGCGGGATAACCGTAGTAGACCCATAAAAAGGCGCAGATCTGCATCGCATCGCCCGGTTTTTTCCGCTGCTGGCATCCTTCGGGAGTCATGAGGACGATCTCACCAGGGCCTAAAAACCGATCGATTTCGTATCCCAGATTGGAAAAAGCACTGCTTTCCGATGTTGCTGCAAAACCACCCGGCTTTTTCCCGATGACAATGGGTGTGCGACCCAACCGGTCCCGGGCCGCATAGATTCCCTCGTGAGTGAGCAGCAGGATGGTGCAGGAACCCTGGACCAGCTCCTGGGCTTTGGCAAGCCCGCTTTCAAAAGAGTCCTCCTCGCAGATCAGCATGGATACCAATTCAGTGGGGTTGGTCTCGCCCTCTCCCGTGGTCTCTGAAAAGTGCTGCCGATTGCCGTGGGCCCTTTTTATCAACGTCTCCATGTTGTTGATTCTCCCCACGGTGACGATGCCGAAATTGCCCAGATGCGACCCGACGAGCAGTGGCTGGGGTTCGGTGTCGCTGATCACGCCGATGCCTTGATTGCCGTTAAATTTGGAGATATCAGTCTCGAACTTCGATCGAAAGTAGTTGTTTTCAATATTGTGAATGGAGCGGCTGAATCCTCGCGAATTTTTAACTGCCAGTCCCCCGCGCCGGGTGCCGAGATGGGAATGGTAGTCCGTCCCATAAAAAAGATCGTTGACGCAGTCATTTTTTAGAGTAACGCCGAAAAGTCCACCCATGGTATCGTTTTCCTCCGTGAGATTTCAGGTTAAATGGAACTCGTTGACTTTGGTTCAAAGCTTAACCCAAATAACTCCGGTTGGCAAATGCATTTCAGCCATATCACGATGCCGCATCGAATCCGACGAAACATGAATTATTTCAGAAGGATGCCTGTACAGGATGATATAATAAGGGGTGACTGGTTAATCCTCCATGAGATTGAAAAGGCGGGAATTGAATCGAAATGCGGTAGTGAGAAACTTTTTCTTGATTAAATTTGGATATTTATTATCATAAATGACTTGTCACGACCCATTTCCTTTAGGTAAACGAAACTCAGGGACAACAAGATCCTTGCAAAAACCGCTGAATTAATTCACAGCAGAGGGAGGTAATGAATGAATTTGCAACGCGCCAACGCCAACGAGGCCCTTCAAACCAAAAATCGATCCCGGGATGTTGCGCCCCAGTCCGGAATCTGCAGTCGGTGCCTGGATGGCTGTAAAGGCAATTGTGATTTGTTTAAAGCGACTTTTCGGGGGCGGGAATTGCTTTATCCCGGTCCTTTTGGCAGCGTGACGGCCGGGGCGGATAAAGATTATCCGGTGGATTATTCCCACCTGAATATCATGGGCTATGCGCTGGGAGCCAAGGGTGTGGCCCCGGATCCCGATGTGGCGACTTTTCCGACCGTCAACACTGAAACCGAGTATGGCGTTACCAATAAAGTTAAAATGAAGGTGCCCATTTTTACGGGCGCCCTGGGCAGCACTGAAATTGCCCGCAGAAACTGGGAGCACTTTGCCATTGGCGCCGCTATCAGCGGTATCACCCTGGTTTGCGGGGAAAATGTTTGCGGTATCGACCCTGAGCTTGAGATCGGCAGCCACGGAAAAGTGGTCAAATCACCTGAAATGGATCGCCGGGTAAAAGAGTATCGGCGCTACCATGAGGGCTATGGCGATATTCTGGTGCAGATGAATGTGGAGGACACCCGCAACGGCGTGGCCGAATATGTTATTGAGAACCTCGATGTTGAAACCATTGAACTGAAATGGGGGCAAGGTGCCAAATGCATTGGCGGAGAGATCAAGGTCAATTCACTCAGCCGGGCACTTGAACTAAAAAAGCGAGGCTACATCGTTACCCCCGACCCGGAAGATCCCGCCCATCAGGCGGCGTTTAAAGCCGGCCCTTTAAAACAGTTCGAACGCCATTCCCGTCTTGGTTTTATTGATCAGGAAGGCTTCATGAACGAAGTAGAGAGGATACGAGGCCTGGGCGCCAAACGGATTACGCTGAAAACCGGCGCCTATCCCATGCGTGAGCTGGCCATGGCTATCCGCTGGTCCAGTGATGCGAATATCGACCTTTTGACCATCGACGGCGCTCCCGGGGGAACCGGCATGAGCCCGTGGCGTATGATGACCGAGTGGGGGATCCCATCCATTTATCTGCACTCCATGGCCTATGAATTGTGCGAACGGTTGGCCCAGAAAGGCAAACGGGTGCCCGACATTGCCTTTGCCGGCGGTTTCTCGTCTGAAGACCATGTGTTTAAAGCCCTGGCCTTGGGTGCCCCTCATTGTAAAGCGGTATGTATGGGACGTGCGCTGATGATTCCCGGAATGGTGGGTAAAAATGCGGAATTGTGGCTTAACGGGAAAGATGGCGGGCTTCCGTCCACGGTCTCAAAATTTGGTTTTTCAAAAGAAGAAATTTTTATGAACTATGAAGTCCTGAAGGAAAAATATGGATCGGAAGTGGACGCGTTTCCGCTCGGGGCAATCGGTATCTACAATGTTGCCGATAAAATTAAGGTTGGCCTGCAGCAGCTGATGGCCGGATCACGAAGCTGGGGGGTGGAACACATCGGCCGCGAGGATATTTTTGCTTTAACGAAAGAATGCGCCGAGATCACCGGCATCCCGTATGTAATGGACGCCTATCGTGAACAAGCTTTGGAAATCATCGATGCCTGACATCCAAATCCATTTTTCATATGCGGGAGGTGCATCATGACAGACGTACTGAACAGGCTGAAACAAAATAATCCGGAAGAAAAAGAATTTTATCAGGCGGTCGATAAAATGCTGGTTTCGATTAAACCGGCGATTGAGAATAATCCCCAATACGAGTTGCAGGGGATTATTGAACGACTGACGGAGCCTGAAAGGACCATTATCTTTCAAGTGCCGTGGATGGATGATCAGGGCCAGGTCCATGTTAACCGGGGTTATCGTGTTGAAATGAACAGCGCCATCGGGCCATATAAAGGCGGAATACGCTTTCATCCCTCGGTAAGTTTGAGCATATTTAAATCCCTTGCGTTTGAGCAGGTGTTTAAAAATGCCTTGACCATGCTTCCCATCGGAGGGGGAAGGGGTGGGTCGGATTTTGAGCCCAAAGGCAAATCCGACAACGAAGTCATGCGGTTTTGCCGGAGCTTCATGGCTGAATTGGCGCATCATATCGGCCCGGATATAGACGTGCCGGATGGGGGCCTCGGTGTGGGTACCAGAGAAATCGGATATCTTTTCGGGGCTTATAAAAAACAGCGCAAGGAATTTTCCGGCGTATTAACCGGGAAGGGATTGGGATGGGGTGGCAGCCCTGTGCGCATGGAGGCCGCCGGTTACGGGATCGTTTATTTTACGGTTGAAATGCTGGCCGCCCGCAACCAGACGATTGAAGGTAAAACCTGTCTGATCTCAGGTTCCGGCAATGTCGCCCAACATACGGCTGAAAAAATCATTGAACTGGGCGGAAAGGTCCTGACCCTTTCGGATTCTTCCGGTTATGTTTTTGATGAAGAAGGCATCGGGGCCAGCAAGCTGGCGTTTGTCAAACGGCTGAAAAACATGAAGAGAGGCCGGATCAGCGAATATGTGGACAAGTATTCCGAAGCGGTTTTCACGCCCGTGGATTATACCTCAAAATATAATCCGATATGGAATCATAAAGCTGATTGTGCATTTCCCTGTGCAATGGAAAATGAAATCAATGCGGTGGATGCGGATCACCTGATGAAAAATGGGGTCCAACTGGTGTGCGAGGGGGCCGACATGCCCTCTGTTCCCGAAGCCATCGATATTTTTATTGATAACAAGGTCCTTTACGCCCCCAGCAAAGCCGCCAACGCGGGCGGAGTCGCCGTGTCTTGTATTGAGATGGCCCAGAACCGGATGTTGCTAAGCTGGTCGCCTGAAGAAGTTGACACGCGCCTCAGTGTGATAATGAAAAATATCCACCAGAAGTGTCTGGATACCGCTTCCGAATTCGGTCATCCCGGGAATTATTTAATGGGAGCGAATATTGCCGGGTTTCTCCGCGTTGTTGATGCCATGTTGGATCAGGGCGTCGGGTGATGGCGTCGCCAAAAGTCCCATCTACGGCGTTGTCGTGTTTTTCAGACGCTCGGCATACCTTATTGTATTGCCTCGCTCCTGAGAAAACACGACGCCTTTTAAAATAGGAAAATCTCGTTGGCTGCGGAAATTGCGATATGGGTATTGCTGGCCGCTTTTCTTCATGCCGGCTGGAATGCTTTGGTCAAAACGGCGTCGGATAGGCTGCTGATTATATCCGCCGTCGCTTTTGCCCAATTTATGGCGGGAACACTGATGATGCCGTTTGTGCCTGCCCCGGATCCCGCCAGCTGGACGGCCATCGCCTGCTCGACCTTATTTCATTATTTTTATTACACATTTCTCTACCAGGCATACCGATTCGGTGATTTGAGCCAGGTTTATCCGCTTGCACGAGGACTCGCTCCTGTCCTGGTTGCCATCGGAGCGGCATTGTTCGGGCGTGAAATCCTGTCACTACCGGCTATTATTGGCGTGGTGATTACCTCTTTTGGTATCGCCAGTATCGCATTTTTTCAGAAATCGTCGCTCAGGAATAATCCAACCGCGCTTTTTTTTGCTATCGGCACCGGTGCAATCATCGCCGGGTATACCGTTGCCGATGGGATTGGGGTTCGGCTGTCCAATAGTCCTTTCGGGTATATCGCCTGGTTGTTTTTTCTTGAGTTCCCGGTTGTTCTTTTTGTCTTTTATCGGCGACGAGGTCGGTTGGGCGCTTTGCTGCGGCGCGAATGGAAACACTTTGCCGGGACGGGAATTAGTTCGGTGTTTGCGTACGGCATCGTCATTTTTGCGGTCAATTTTGCACCGATGGCCATGGTTTCGGCCCTGCGAGAATCGAGCGTGATCATGGCGGCCCTGATCGGTACGGTCTTTCTTGGAGAACGGCCCTGGCAGCAGCGTGTCGCCGCCGCCGTGGTTGTGGCCGGCGGAGTGGCCATGATCACCGGAGTCAATTGAGATGTTAGTGCAACCCGAATGTATTATCTGTATTCTTCGCATGGCTCTTACGGCGATCCGGAAACTAGATTTAACCGAAGATCGTCTTCGTCGGTTGTACGGGCAGATATTGAAACTCGATGTATTCAGGGATAACCCCTGGGAGCGAACCAGTCCGGAAGCCATCGAGATGGTCATGAAAACCATTTCGTCCTACCTGAATGATTCGGACCCTTTTTATCATGAGAAGAGAAAATTAAACAAAGCCATGATGGCGCTTGGTCCATTTTTTGAAGGATTGGTAAAAAAAGCACCTGACCCGCTTAATATGGCGATAAAACTTGCCATTATCGGCAATGCTATTGATTTCATGCTGCCACAGGGCACTGAAGATGTGGAAAACATTATCTACGATAAGCTCAAAGTAGAACTGGAGGGCGCGGCTTATGATGATTTGCGGCATGCCATCCTGGATGCGCGACAGATTGTGTACTTTACCGATAATGCCGGTGAAATCGTTTTTGATAAGCTGCTGGTAGACACCCTTCGACAGTTTTGCAACCCGGATATTGTTTTCGTGGTGAGAAACATGCCGACCTTAAATGATGCGACGCTAACGGAAGCCCGACAGGTCGAATTAGAAAAAACGGCGCCGGTTTTAGCGAACGGTATTGACGGCCCCCTGCCCAGCACCATTTTGAAAAGATGTTCGCCGGAAATCAGAAACCGGGTGGATCAAGCGGATCTTATTATTTCCAAAGGGGGCGGCAATTTTGACTGTCTGGAAGAAGAACTTCCACAAATCAGCACCAACGTGAGCTTTCTATTGCTTTCCAAATGTGACCCATACCATGCCTTTTTCAAGACTGATTTATATCAGCCCATTATCGCCAATTATTTCAAATT
>JAOZUU010000547.1 GCA_029938515.1 Desulfobacterales bacterium
CATGCCGAAGGCGTGCGCCATATCCATGCCATTACGGATGGGACCTATATGATGGTCATCGAAGCCATCGAACGCCTGGGCGAAGAACTCGGCGTTCAGCTGATTGTCCCCCGCCATGAAGCTGCCGCGGCCCATGCCTGTGACGCCTATACGCGTATTGCCGGCGAACCGGCCGTGGTGATGGCCTGTGCGGGGCCGGGGGCCGCCAATCTGATCGCGGGAATTTTATGCGCTCAGGCGGAAGGGAGTCCCGTGGTTGCCATCACCACGACGCGCCGCAGCGAAATTGCCGACGCCTATATGCACCAGGGTGGAATGCAGGTAAGCCACCACCTTGACGTTTTCAGACAGGCGGTGAAATGGAACGGCAAAGTCGACCACTGGAGCCGTATTCCGGACATGGTGCGGCACGCCTTCCGGATTGCCACGGCCGGACGACCGGGGCCGACCCATATTCTAATCCCGGAAGACATCATTGGTCAAAAAGGCGAAGAAGAAAGCATCGCCATCTGGCGGCCGGAAAAATATCGCCTGACGAAAGGGACACCGGCTGACCCGGCCGATGTTCACCAGGCGGCCGAGATGCTGGTCAAAGCCGATCTGGTCAACATTCATTGCGGAAACGGCGCCGAGCGGGCCGGCGCCGGATCCGAAGTTCAGGAACTGGCCGAATATCTGGGGTGTCCGCTGACGGCGACCATCCGGGCCCGGGGAATTATTTCCGATGAACATGAACTCTGTTTCCATCCGACCTGTATGTCCCGCATTGCGGCCAACGGGCAGGCGGACGTGGTCCTGGCCGTGGGGACCCGGCTCGGTGAGCTGAATATGTGGGGTCGCCCCCCGATGTTCGGCGAACCGGACCAGCAACGCCTGATCCAGATCGATACGGATCCGACGAGCATCGGTCTTAACCGGCCGGTGGACATCCCGCTGGTCGGAGATGCCAGGAAGGTGTTGATCCAGCTGATAGAAGCCGTCAAAGGGCTGACAAAAAAACGATCCACCCATGCCAAGGTGGCTGAATTCCGCATGATTCAGGATGAATGGCAAAAAGAGTTGGACGAGGCCGTGGCCGACATGGCGTTGAAACCGATGCTGACGGGCCACATTCTGAAAGTGTGCAATGAATTTTTCGATGAAGACGCCATCTTTGTCATGGACGGGGGAAATACAACCCTTTGGGATATTCATTACCATATCGCCCGCAGGCAGCGATCCGTTCTTTATTCCATGCATTACGGCCACCTTGGCACCGGCCTGCCCTACGCCATCGGGGCCAAGCTGGCCAATCCCGAACGCGCGGTTTATTGTGTTACCGGTGACAGTGCCTTTGGGTTCAATATCCAGGAACTGGAAACCGCGGTTCGTAACCAACTGCCGGTCATCATCATCGTTGCCGTTGACGGCGCCTACGGAATGGAAAAAACTGCCCAGTTGCGCCAGTTCGGCCGGGAAGCCGACTGGTTCGGACACGATCACGCACCAGTCAGGTATGACCAGGTGGGGGTGGCCATGGGCTGTCACGGCGAGTATGTTGAAACGGCCAATGAGATCCTGCCGGCCCTCGAACGATCGGTGGCTTCGGCGAAGCCCGCCGTCATTCATGCGGTTGTGGATCCCGATGCCAATGTGGACCCGCCGGGCAATTGGCTCTGGGCGGCCGCGCGCACGGGGAAAATGTAAATCGGCAATTCACATGTCATGGGGGAGAAGATATGCAACCGGAGGTGATCGACCAGATCCAGCTCAATTTTAATAAACAAGGGCTGCTTCTCATCAACGCCGCCATCGGCCTCATGATGCTCGGTGTGGCCATTGACCTGAAATTAAATGATTTTAAACGGATCATTAAAGCACCCAAGGCCCCGCTTATCGGCCTGGCGGCCCAGTTCATTCTGCTCCCGGCTTTTACTTTCCTGTTGACGTTGATTTTAAAGCCCCAGCCGTCCATCGCCCTGGGGATGATATTGGTGGCGGCCTGCCCGGGCGGCAACCTTTCGAACCTCATGACGTATCTGGCCAAGGGCAACTGTGCCATCTCCATCAGCATGACGGCGGTTTCCACGACGGCGGCCATCGTTATGACTCCCTTGAATCTGGCCCTGTGGGGAAACTTGAATCCGGACACCGCCCGGATCCTGCAAAAAGTGAGTCTGGGCCCAGTGGATGTGTTCTTCACCGTTTTTGTTATTCTGGGTATCCCGTTGACAATCGGCATGGTCCTGTCCCATATTTTTCCGGGGCTGGCGAATAAAGTTCGTAAACCGTTTAAAATCTTTACCCTGGTATTTTTTATCCTGATCGTTTTGGGAGCACTGGCGGCCAATTGGAAAATATTTCTTGACGTCATCGGTCTTGTCATGGTGGTCGTATTCATCCATAATGCGCTGGCACTGAATATCGGCTACTGGTCGGGACGACTGCTTGGCCTTGTCGAGCCGGATTCGCGTGCGGTGGCCATCGAAGTCGGCATCCAGAATTCAGCCCTGGGCCTGGTCCTGGTTTTTAATTTTTTCGAAGGCCTGGGTGGCATGGCCATCCTTGTCGGCTGGTGGGGCATCTGGCACATCATCGCGGGACTCATCACCGCCTTTATATTTACCCGACGACC
>JAOZUU010000071.1 GCA_029938515.1 Desulfobacterales bacterium
GCAATGGGTGCTATTGTATTAATTTTTATATTATATTTGGCACCTTCAATTTTAATTGTGTTCATCAACCCCACAATCCCAAGCTTGGCAGTTGAATAGTTGGTCTGGCCAAAATTGCCGTAAAGCCCGGCTGCCGATGTGGTCATAATGATCCTGCCAAACCCCTGTTCCTTCATAGCTTTGAAAGCGGGTCGAGTGACATTAAACGCACCGTTGAGATGGACATCAAGCACGGGGTTCCAGGTTTTGGCATCCTGTTTGATAAAACTTTTATCTCTTAAAATACCCGCATTGTTAATCAAGATATCGACCCTGCCAAAGGCGTCAATGGCAGATTTGACAATATTTTCTCCCCCTTCAACCGTTGCCACATTATCATAGTTTGCAACCGCCGTTCCGCCTGCCTTTATTATCTCATCTACAACCGTCTGGGCAGGCGATGATGATCCTTTACCTGAACCGTCTGGGGCGCCGCCAAGATCGTTAACAACGACCCTGACGCCGCCCCTGGCAAGCTCCAGAGCGTAAACTTTTCCCAATCCGCCGCCGGCCCCGGTGATAATGGCAACCTTGTTGCGAAAGGAGATTTTGTTCGCCTGATCCATTTGGTCTGCCGCACCCGGAACCGGTGCGGCCTTCCAGAAATAATTGACAAACCCTCTGTCTTTATCCTGCCCGTTGATCCTGAATGTCATCTTCATGGGCAGTCCCACTTTCAGGTCTTCGGTAAGGCAGTCTGTAAAATCCGCCATCATACGTCCCCCACCTTCAAACTGGATCATACCGTACTTGTGGGGGGGATCGACTGATACGGCCAAAAGATCTGAAGTAAATGTCTTTATTTTTGATGGGACATCGGCAAACTCATAATCTTCCTGGCTTTTGATGGCACCGCAATCAGGATTGACGCAGATATCCATTTTAGGGAACTGGGCGGTTCCACATTCACGGCATTTCCCTCCCACAAACCCTAAAATCATTTTTCGTTTTCGCCAGAGTGTCGTCATTGCGGTCTGGGTAGGGGCTTCCGCCCTGATTCCCATTTCGGTTTTGATCAGGCCTCTGAACTTTAGATACCGAAGATAATTGTCCGTGGTCAGTTTGTTTTCAAGGCTTCCTTTAAACCCCTGGCGAGGGACAAGCTTTTTGATATTTTCAGTAACCTTAAAATAAAGGGCGTTGCAGCCCTGACCAAATCCGGCCATGATAATACCGTCACCCGGCTTGGCCTGTTCAAGGGCAGAGACGAACATGAGGATACAATGGGCAGCACCTGTTTCACCGCAGACTTCATGCATGTTGTCCACTACTTTTTCAGGTGTTGCACCCAGTTTCTTTGCGATGGTACCGTGGTCACGTTTAAAATAACAAGGATAGACCAATTTATCGACATCATCCATGGTAATGCCGATTTTTTCCAGGAGACCGTTGACGGCCTTGGGGATAATCTTGGCATATCCTTCATCTCTCTGCCAGCGCTCTTCCCAGACGTAATCATACTTATTATCGCTGCCACGGTAATGGTCAACAAAATCACAGGATACAGAGTAGGAACCTTTGTACTCAGCAATGACATCTGTGTCTCCGACAAGAAGTGAAGCGGCTCCGTCACCAAACCACATCTCATAGAAATAGGCCCCTTTTGTTTCTCTTTTATCAGCTGCCGCAACAAGGACATTATGACGTTCTTGACTCTTTACCGACTCAAGTGCTGAGATAAGCGCCGTACTGCCTATCTTCTGAGAGGCGGTAAAGTCCGAGGTAATAATATCTTCGGATAAATTTAAGGCAGTGGAAACAATGCCGGAATTTTGTCGGTCTGCAAAAGGCATTGTGGTGGATGCCATGTACACACCGTCAATGGTATTTTTATCTTTTCCTAAAATGCAGTCCCGGGAAGCGGCCACTGCCATTGTAACTGAATCTTCATCCCAGTTGCACATGGATCTTTCGCCCTGTGCTACAGCGATTAATGCAGGAGCAAACCAGCCCATACTCTGGTAGATGGCTGACCGATCCAGTCTTAATCGGGGGATATATGCGCCATAAGAAGTAATACCAATCATTTTAATATTCTCCTCTTTAATTACAGCTTAAACAGCTTTTCAATAAGTTGGGATTTCATGATATCACCTTCAATAACAAGTTTACCCGATGAATACGCCTGCATCGGCGTTATCTTTCCGTTCATCATGGCAAGAAAATCCGGTGAATCCATCTTCAGGGTACAGGTGGGTTTATCATGCCTTGCCGGTTTGATTTCGCACGCACTGTCTTTTATGGCACAATACCAGTCCCCGGCTCCTTTTCCGGAAATAATATACTGAAACACGACATCTATTCCTGCGGCTGCATCAGACTTGAATAAGCCCGGCATGGCCTCAAAAACTGCCGCTGGAGATCCAAATTTTAAATTTGTATCCTCATTATCGTTATCGGCCACATCTTGTGGTGGTGACTCAAGGGAGGTTAAAAGATCCATTACTTGATCATTTAACTGAAAATATTCTTTGGCATTTTTCAAGTTGGATATCTGTTTTATTTTAGCGCTGATGGCATCGGCGTCAGGCAATTGGTCCATATCACCCACAACAGCGCCCGGGCTTGTAAAAATGGCAGCCCGATTAAAAAATCCCATGCCGGCATTATAGATATTACCGGTGACAGGGCATCGGTCAGAACAAAGATAGAGTGTCATGGGCATAACATATTCAGGTTTGCTCTTTTCAAATATTTCATCCGGCATGATACCTTTGGTCAGGCGGGAAGCAGCAAGAGGTGCGACTGTATTCACCTTAATATCGTATTTCTGTCCTTCAAGCTTCAAGGTGTTCATCAGGCCTACGAGAGCAAGCTTGGCAGAAGAATAGTTGGTCTGGCCGAAATTCCCGTATAACCCGGCTGCAGATGTGGTCATAATAATCCTGCCATACCCTTTCTCCTTCATAATTTTAAAAGCTGGCCTTGTGACATTATATGCGCCCGAAAGATGGACACCCAGGACTGCTTCCCAATGGGCCGGATCCATTTTTACAAAACTTTTATCTCTAAGAATCCCTGCATTATTGATTAGGATATCAACAGTACCGAATACATCCACGGCTGTTTTTACAATATTTTCTCCGCCTTCAGGGGATGCCACATTATCAGTGTTGGCAACGGCCTCGCCGCCAGCTTCTTTTATCTGATCCACAACCATCTGGGCCGGAGAGGAGGCGTTGTCGCCTAATCCACCACCTGTACCATCGGGCGATCCACCATAATCATTTACAACAACCTTTGCGCCACGGGCGGCCAGTTCAAGGGCATAGACGCGGCCAAGACCTGCCCCGGCACCTGTTACGATTGCCACGCGATTGTCAAATCGTATCTCATCTTTTGGAATGTTACCATACTCAAAAATACCATTATTGATAATGATGTCATCGGTTTCGGCATTTACGACTTTCCAAACGGCTTTTCCTTCACTGGTTTTCCAGATAAGCGTCTTAATGACGACACCCGGGTAAAGTGTACTAGCAAAACGGCAGGCCATGCGTCTTGCTTTATCCGGTTCCCCGGGGATCAATTCACTTATCAGCGCCCTGCAGGCAAAACCGTGGGTACAAAGCCCATGCATAATCGGTTTCTCAAAACCGGAAGCTTTTGCAAACTTGGGATCTGCGTGGAGCGGAAAAATATCTCCTGAAAGCCTGTAAATCAGCGGTTGATCAACCCGGGGTGTCTCTTCGACTATAAAATCCGGATCTCTTTGTGGAAATGTTAATTTTGTTTTAGGCGTTTTTTCACCCTCAAATCCACCGTCTAAGCGGCAGAACAAGGAGAATATGCTGGTATACAGTTTCTGGCCATTTGAATGAAAAGTTTCACTTTCCCCGATAACAAGGGCGCCTTTATCCCTGCCCTTATCATAGATGTTCTTAATCTGACCATTTGTTGTGAGGGTGCCTTCGGGCGGGATGGGATTGTGAAAGATAAGGTCCTGCTCTCCGTGCAAAATGCCAGCCAGGTTTACTTCTGCCTTGATGGCAAAATCAGCCAGGGTTTCAAAGATTGATGCAATGGAAAAACTGGGTAGCACCTTGAGATCTTTTTCATAGCAATACTGCAGGTCAGAAAAACCAGCGCCTACACCAAGGGCGTACAATATGACATCTTTGTGATCATATTCCTTGGTAAAAGGGCCGACCTTTTCTCCGATACATTTCAGATTCAAAGCCATCTAATCCCTCCTGATAATAATGCGTTAATAATCATTAAAAAGGCTTGTAAAAACAAAAAATCAATTATATGCTTCCAACATTTGATGGATAATTTGTAATCGGTATTTTCCTATAAGTCAAGAATAATTGACTCCATGCAAAACTTTAAATACATGTATTGCAATATGATAGAAGCACGAAAGTGCAATATACTCTCATCGCCAGATAATATTTAAAGGAGAGGATATTATGAAATTTGAAAGAGTTTGGCACAATAGCTATCCTGTCGGCACACCCAAAGAAGTCTCCATTGAAAAACTGACAATGCCCGAGGTCCTCGACCGTGCAGTTCTTAAGTTTCCACAGAATCCGGCCGTAATTTACATGGGAAAGACCATTTCCTACCTTGAACTGGACCTTCTTGTGAACCGTTTTGCAAATGCGTTGATCGATTTGGGTGTTACGCCCGGCGACAAGGTTGGGATGCTGCTGCCCAATATACCCCAGGCTGTGATCGCCAATTTTGCGACCCATCGAATCGGAGGGGTTACCGCCATGAATAATCCGCTCTATACCGAGCGGGAGCTTGAATACCAGCTCAATGATTCCGATGCAACGGTTCTGATCACCCTGGATCTTCTGTTTCCACGGGTAATAAAGATCCAGAAAAATACAAAGATTAAAACCATTATCACCTGCCATATTAATGATTTTTTTCCTTTTCCAACAAAACAGCTGTTTCCCCTTGTAAAGAAAAAGATGTTTCGCAAAGACACACCCCAGGAGGGTACTTTCAGCTTTATGGATCTGATAAAAAAATACTCAAAATTTAAATCGGACAAAAAAGTTGAAAACAAGGCATCCTGGGAAGACACCGCCGCCCTGATTTATACCGGCGGAACCACGGGTGTCAGCAAGGGAGCAGAATTGACCCATGCCAATCTGTCCTCCGTGGTACAGCAGTTCAGTGCATGGTTCCCGGAAATAGATTTTGGTGACCATGAGCGTATATTGGGCGTGTATCCAATTTTTCACTCAGCAGGATACTCTGTCAGTCAAAACCTGCCCATCTGGAATGCCTGGTCGGTTGTGCTGGTGCCTCGTCCTGACCCAGTGGTGATCAGCGACATGCTTAAAAAATTCAAACCCACTTTTTTGCCCGGCGTTCCCACCATTTTTGTGGGCCTTTTGAATCACAAGCCCTTCAGGGCGCTTGATCTCTCCTTTGTTAAAGGGTATTTCGGAGGGGCTGCGCCATTATCTGAAGATACGCTTAACCAGCTTCGAGAGCTTCATGGGGCCATTATTAATGATGTCTATGGTGCAACTGAAAATACGGCTTTTGCCACATGTACTCCCTGGAAGGGAAAAGTAAAGATCGGCACAGTCGGCGTGCCTTTGCCAAATACAGATATTAAGATAGTCGATCTTGAAACAGGGACTATTGAACTTGAACCGGGTAAGGAGGGCGAGATCTGTATCAAAGGTCCCCAGGTCATGAAAGGGTATTATAAAAAAACAGAAGAAACAGCTGCTGCGATAAAAGACGGCTGGTTCTATCTTGGGGATATCGGCACCATGGATGAAGAGGGCTATTTAACCATTGTGGATCGAAAATCCGATATGATCATTGCCGGTGGCTTTAATATTTATCCCCAGGAAGTTGATGAGGTGTTGATGGGACACCCAAAGATCCTTGAGGCCTGCACCATCGGCGTTTTGGATGCCTATCGGGGGGAAACCGTCAAGGCCTATGTGGTCCTTATGCCGGAAGAAAAATTGTCTGAAGAAGAGGTAATTGCCTTTTGCAGGAAAAGCCTTGCCGCCTATAAAATTCCGCGCAGCATTGCTTTTATCGAGGAATTACCTAAAACCGCTGTGGGCAAAATACTGAGACGTGAAATCAGGCGCATCGATGAAGAACAAGCCACGAAAGCGTCCTGATCGCCCTTTTTATTTTCCTTTAAAAACAGGTTTTCGTTTCTCCATTAATGCTGTTATGGCCTCCATCAGATCTTCATTCATGAGTTGTGCTGCATTTTTTTGAGCAACATATTCGAGGCTTGCCTGAATGGTGTTTTCACGGGTAAACCGCATGGTATCTTTAACACCCATGACTGTAAGCGGTGAATTATCAGCGATTTCACCGGCTAATTTTACGGCTGCTTCATACAATTTTCCCTGTGTTTCGTACATATGCGTAATCAACCCTAGATCAAGTGCTTTTGGGGCAGAGAAATCCTGACCTGTAAATATAAGTTCCCGAGCCCAGGGTTCGCCCACGATATCCGGCAGGCGTTGAATGGTTCCAAGATCGGCGATAACACCCAGTCTGGTTTCACGAACTGAAAAAATAGTATCTTTCGAAGCAAGACGAATATCGCATGCGCAAATAAGATCAACCCCGCCGCCGATGCAATGACCGTGGATAGCACAGATAACCGGCTTGCGGCATTGAATGATAGCAGTATTACTTTGCTGCCCCTTTAAAATAACCCTGCGCAGGTTTTCCCGGGAATCCGCTCCTGTGGATTCTGCCAGACCCGCCAGGGACATGAGATCAATACCGGCTGTAAAACTTTTGCCTTCACCTTTGATAATGGCAACCCTGATCTCAGCGTCATCATCAAGATCGGCAAACACTTCAATCATCTGCATAAAAAAATCAAAGGTCATGGCATTTCTTTTTTCCGGATTATCTAAAATTACCCAGGCGATGTGCCCTTTTTTTTCAACCTTTATCGTTTTTGGAACCGCCATTTGAATTGCTCCCTTGAATTTGTTGGTTAGGGACACGGACAAAAAGACAAGTAAGATCGTGGATTTTATTCTTTCCGGGTCCCTTAGTGCTCAATCGCCGAATTCGTCACAATCGGATCGCCATTGCCTAGATAG
Source organism: Desulfobacterales bacterium (assembly GCA_029938515.1). Classification (GTDB taxonomy): domain Bacteria; phylum Desulfobacterota; class Desulfobacteria; order Desulfobacterales; family QNYZ01; genus QNYZ01. Next base: position 7,098 of record JAOZUU010000071.1, read on the forward strand.
AAAATGCCGGGATAACCTTGTGTTTCAAAGCCTGCGCTTGGGTTTCGAGAGAGGATCGAATCGGTGATACGCAGCGTGCCACTACGATCATTACTGACGAAAAAGATGGCGCCGCCGCCCTCTTTGGCGGTGTTGTTCTTGATCGTGGTACCGCAGATATCTAGTGTGAAAGTATTGCCGTCATTATAAATCGCCCCACCGCTCCCCCCCCCAGGGGTGCCCGGTTGCGCAGGGTTAGCGCCATAGCCAATCGCTTTGTTGTGGCTAAACAGGGAATTGATAACCGTGAACGAAACGCCGATGCTGCTCAGGCCGCCGCCATTTGAACAGATGTTGCCTTTGCCTGGGCTGCCGCCAAAGGTGCTGTTCACGACAAAAACAGGCAGCCCTTGATATTGGCTGAAAACACGCACGGCGGCACCGCCAACATCCGGCCCGGTATCGTCGCAAATATTATTTTCGAAGCGCGAGTTGACGATTTTGAACCGCCCACCTCTTACCCAAATCGCTCCACCGCCGTCATAATTGGGTTCTCCCTTACTGTTGCCGTTTTTAAAGGTCAGGTTTTGTACGGTGAGTTGTGGGTGATCCTGATTTTGGCAATGCGAAGTCGTCCAGATCTGATTCGGATCACAGGTATTCATATATAAAATTCTTCTTGCACCCGCGCCACTGAGCGTCACCTTGTTACCACCGTCAATAACAATCTTTGGGCCAGTGTTGTTGAATACTTTTGCGGCCTGCTGCATCGTAATCTCAACGGGTGAGGGGCCGCAATTGAAGGTAATAATGCCGCCCTTAGCGACGGCTGCAACAACCGCCGCACTGGTACAGCTTTGGGGCGTGCCATTGCCAATGACATGATCAGGGGTGCTGGTGTTCTCTGCGCGCCCTTGTGTTGGAACCGGGCATCGCTTTGAGCTACCTGGTGTGGAATTTTTAGCGCCAGCAAGAATACCGGGAATAGCCATTAGCAGGAAATCGTCGTCGCTTTGGGCCCAAATAGATTCGACTGGAATCAGAAACAGCAATATCAGGGAAAACGATTTAGTTTTACACATCATAACTATTCATCTGGAATCCATTAACAATAACAAACTGGTAATACCCCCAAGTGTGTATGGGGTGCCAGATGTTCCCCTATACGCTACCACATAATCTACAGTAGAACCACCTCCTGATCCTCCAAGATTCCAGTTTGATGTGAAAATAATTTTATTTCCATCAGGGCTAATAGATCCTTTTGCCTGAGCCTCATAATCAACCTCATCTGTTCTGGAATGTCCAAAAAGTTTGACTGTACCGGTGCCATCAAGCTTAAGAAGAAATATTTCTGTTCGATGATAATACTCGGAAAATATTTAGTTCCAAGAATTTTGTCATTTTTGATATCGTAAACAGATGCATTTTTTTCATTTTGACTGGTTGCTGCAACATACCTGTCATCAGCAGATATATTTCCCTCCCACGGACCTATTGTACATTCGCCGTATCCGGGAAACTCATGAAGAATAGTGACGTTGAAGATATGTACACTCAAAGGCGGTTGTGGTGTCAACTATAAATATTTCTAAAAACTGACGTAATTTCGGCATGGAGCGGCCCCTCTTTGGCGGGCAGGAACAAGGCCATATAGGGTGAACCGGTACAAACGGTTAGCTGCCGATACGTTCCACTTTAAAACGATCGCCTTCCGGTTGCGTTAAATCCACCACCACTTCACTACCGCCGAACCCGTCAACCAGGTCATGGGCCCGGGCCCGAACTTTGTGAACAGCAGCAGAGATTTTTAAACCGTTTTGGCTGCGGGTAAAGGGCTGTTCCGTTTCGTGGGGGTGCCATAATACCCGGGTGAATTCATCATCAGGATTTACTTTAAGCACGGTATCATCCGGCAGGATCACATCCCAGCCGTTGACGTAATCCTTCCACCCGGTATCGGGATGGGAAACGGTCACGTGAAAAGTCCAGATTTCTTTCCCGGTTTCCACGGCTCGAACAAACAAGACGTCAGCATTACCCTTTGGCGCTGAAAAAGACATTGTTGCTGGAAGCGCAATCAGTACCAGGGTGATACATACCCATATGAAGTGCTTTGACATCACTGATACCATCGTCTCAATGTTGAAATCCCCCTAAATCCCCCTTTTCAAAGGGGGATTTGGAGGAATATGCCTGTGAACTTTGGACTGCAGATCTATAAAACCGCTTCTTATAATAAC
>JAOZUU010000072.1:0-6909 GCA_029938515.1 Desulfobacterales bacterium
CCCACGGCATGGATCCGGACGCGGCGGGAACCATCTTTTGCCGTCTTGTTAATGCTGTCTACGGCGTTAATGACGGGCTGAGCCGCCATACCACTGAATTCGTCACCGAACACATACAGGCTTATTTTTTTGTCACTCGAATAGAACGTATTGATCGCAGCGGTGATCCCTTCCACCGGACTGCTGTTGCTGAAGGAACGCCAGGTGCTGAGGGCCGAAATGATCGCCCTCCGCCGGGCCCGGGTGTCCGGTATCCATTTTCCCGCATACTGGGAAAAAAGGAAATTACCCATGTCGTTCATGACCTGAATCCCTTTGACTTTCGGATAGATCTCCAAGGTCTCCTGCATCTTTTTCTGCACCATTCCCCAGGCATAACGCTGCATGCTGCCGGATGTATCGATAATAAATACGATGTACTCGCTGTCCACCGGGATCCCCCCTACCGCGCGGGTCTCTTTTTTTGGCCGGCGTTTCAACAGCCGCCGCATCTCTTCGGTGAGTTCCTGTCGTGCCCGGGCCAGTTTTCCCTCGATGATATTCTGGACTTCGGCGTCGTCTTCCGATGCGGCGTACCGGCCCTCGATATCCGAGAGATCTCCCTGAAGACGGGCGAGATTTTCCGTTTCTTCAGACAACTGCTCTTTTTTGGCTGTCAGCTCACGATTCAGTATCCGGGTTTCACCCTGGATTTCAAATCTTTCCTTTTCCAGGCGAACGATTTCGGCCTGCATATCTTTCTTGGCTTCTTCGATGACAACCGGTTCGGCAAATTTGGAAAGCACAAACAGCAGGATGATGGCGCCGAAACCGCAGCAGATGCAGTCAAGAAAGGAAAGACTGAATATCTCTATGTCACGTCTTCGGGTTTTCATAACTATGGCCAGTTCTTTGACGGACAAAAAAACGACCCTCTGGTTTTCCTGGCCAGGCGCCAGAAGGCATCCGCGGCCAAAGGGTCACCCTCCATGGGGTAAAGAATGATGTTGACCGGCACCTGGGCGGGCAGAATCCGGACAGCCTCGTTAAACAGGCTCAGGCGTTTCGCGCTGGTAACTCTGGTTCGCCAGGGCCTGCTGCTACCCATGGTCGGCAGACTGTCGGAAAGCAGGAAAATGTTGTCCGGCGCCGGTTTCATAGCGTTCATGGCTTTGAACGCATTGAGCAAACTGGTCCCCTTTTCCGGAATGACCCGGTGCACGCCGTCCGCCGCCCGGTTCAACTGGTCCACGTCTCCCGCCTCCAGCCAGATACCCCTGGTTTTTTCAACCGCCGGCCGTGCGGTTTCGTTAAAGGTGTAAATCTGGAATTTACTGGCCGGGGGAAGCTGGCTGGTCAGCCAATCGATGGTTTTCACCACCTGTTGCCATTTGGGAGCGTTTATTTTTTGGGTGTCATCTATATTACGCCGTCGAATAATTCCCACAATGGTCTCATCCAGCATACTGGCGGATGCGTCTACCAGAATAAAGATACGTCTGCCGCCCATCTTCAGGTCGGTGAGGTATTGACGGTCCCCGTGCCCGGGAAACGGACGGCGTTTGGTGCCCATTTCATCCGCTGTTTTTGCCCCGGCCCTCAGTCTCCGAAGTTCTTCTTCCAGAGATTTTAGATCGGATTTCAACTTGTTTGTATGTGCCTTTGTCGCCAGAGTCTCTTTATCCCTGTCCGACAGCTCAACCTTTTTTGCATTCAGGATTTCGATGATCTCCCGGGACTGCCCCCGGGTTGTGACCTGTTCGATCTCGGTTTGCGTCAGGGTGTTCCGTGCCTCAACCAGATGTTTTTTACCGTCCAGCACCTGTTTTTCCAGTTTGCTTACCTCGGCCCGCAGATCCGATGTCACCGTTTCCCGCCGGGCGGCGCTCTTTGCGTTTACCAGAACAAACAGCAGAATGATCGCGCCCAGACCGCAGCAGATGCAATCGAGAAAGGAAAGACTGAAGACATTTAGTTTTCTACGTTTCATCGCCTTCAACACATGCAATGAGCCGGAGGGTTTCTTTGGATGTCCCGAGCCGTATTGTCTGACCGAGGCCCATCATGGTGTTTCCATCGACTTTCTGGCCATCCACGAACGTTCCCTGACGGCTGGAATCCGTTATGACGATGGTGTCTGCGTCAATCTGAATCTGACAGTGCTTACTGGAAATAACGGAAGATCGTATCCGAATATGTCTGTGCTCCCCGTCGGGGTATTCGCCACTTCCAATGATGAGCGGTTTTCCGGAAAGCGGATAGGCCACATCACGGTGAAGCAAGTGGGTTGCTCGCAGCCTGCCGGGGCTTTTTTCAGGAGCGACGCGGGAACCCGCACGCGCCGCCAGGGGCCAGGGGCGGGTGGTGAAATAGGATACCCCGTGCCCGTCGTGCCTGTGGGGAAGCCGGCTTACGAGCTCCAAAACACCCATGGCAGCGGCGCCGGGCTCGAGTTCCGTGATTTCACAGTTATCTATTGTCGACAGTGTATCCTTTAATCCCGGCAGATTTCCAATTCGACGGGTGAGCTGAAGAACGGTCCGGGAATCGTTTTGGCCGTGGGCCGCCCGCATTTGGCCGATCAAATTCAGGATTTCATCATATGTGGGCGCGCTTTTTCGCTTTAGAAAATCCCGGGACAGGGTGATCCGATAAATATGTTTTCCATGCGATATTTCAAACAGGAATGATGGATTCACTTTCAAAATTTCAAGGGCCGCCGGCAACCGGTTATACAGCGCCTGTTCGGTGGCGGCTTTGTGAAGCGGATCGAACCTCGTGTTGCGTACAAACTCCCGGGAAATGGATTCCACCCAGTTCCGGTAAAGCTGCTCCAGGTTGATCTCCTGTGCGTCTGTCGACTGCTCACGGGTCAACTCCTCGCCCTGGTGGAGGCAGGTGATCTCAAACCGGTGCAAATGAATATCCAGGTGCAGCAGCATTGCATCCGGCCGGGGATTTAAAGATGCGGCGATTGGCAGGGGCACAAACCCCCTGAGGGGAATCGACAGCTCCTGAGCCATGCCCAGAACCAGTCCCAGATGTTTCCGGCCGTAGTAGTCGGGTACGGCGATCATCATGTCGTCCCCATGCATTTTAACGTTTTCCCAGATAAGGGACAGATGGGCACAGGCGATTTCCGCATGATTTTGCGCCTGCCGGCTCTTCCGTTCAAGTGGTTCCGTATTCAGTTGATCCCAGAACTTGTTGTTGACCTGAAGCGGCAGCAGTTTTGCCTTGCCTTCCGCCGATTTTCCGACGAGAAGATGTTTTTTCTCCGATAAGGCATAGCCAGGGCTCTCAAACATCTTTCCGTCAACCGGCAGCAGTTTTGCCGGCTCGCCACCCGCAACCAGGATACCGGCATCGCTTAATTCCAAACCCAGTGAAGTCATTAAGTTTTCCTTTTATTGTCCCACTCGGGGAATGGGAGAAAAATCCTCGCCTTTACCTGCCTGAGCCGAAGCTTCGGCAGGCGGGGGCGAAGACTTTAGTTTAATTGTTGATCTCCTGAAACCATTTCTAGTAAATACCGTTATTGCGAGTGTAAGTGTCTCGTTAAATTTTCCTCGCAATACGCTTCGGTATCGAGGACGTACCTTTCCTGCATCAGCTGCAGCTGGTGCAGCATGAACATGAGTACTATGCTGATAAGAAGCGCGATCAGGGTGGAGTTAAAAGCCACGCCAAGACTTCGGGTTACACCAAAAATATCTCCCTCAATGGCCTGATACGCCTGCCCCAGCGCATCACCGATGCCCCGGACCGTGCCGATGAATCCAATGGATGGAATGGCCCAGGCAATGTACCTGATCATGGACAGTTCGGATTCCAGCCGTTCGCCTTCGGTCTCACAACAGGCCCGGGTGGCATCCGCAACATCCTGGACATTCCGTGTGGAACCGAACCTCTGTAAACCTGCCAGCAGTGCTCTCGGAAGCAACCCGTTGCGTTCATAGGGCGGCAGGGCCTGCATCTGTCGGGACAGCTCCCGTGTGTCTTCCGGCAGGATTCGCATCCCTTCGGCCAGCGGTATCAAATCCCTGTGCAGCAGGGAACGGTGTCGTAGGGTGGTGACGGATTTAAAGGCCATAATGGCCAGCGCCCAGAACATAAGAATAAAACAGGCTTCCTGCTCGTAATCTCGAATCAGCACATACGCTGACCGTTGGGTAGTCTGTGTTTTATCCTTTTCGAGCATAGCGGCCTGTTGCGTCAGAATGGCATCCGCGCGGGGACGGATGATGCCCACATAGGCCGCGTGGACAAAGATGGCGATCAAGATCAGGGAGAACAGCTGATAAATGAACTCTGTCGATACGGGAAATGTTTTCTTCATAATGATTTCTCAACCTGGAACCGATTAATTCAGATTAAATGTCGTAGGGGAAATCCACCCCCTGATCTGCCGGTATCTTTTCCGACGGGACAAACGGTTTCAATAGTTTTGTTTTTTTTGAGGCATTTTTCTCTTTTTTCGGAGTGTCCGGCCGGGTAGTGTCTTTGTCGTTTTTTTCTTTACTGCCGTCCGCACTGTTAACCGGTGTTTGCCTGGTGTCATTTTGCGCAAGATATCTTCCGGTTGTTTGATTCGGCGAACCCTCCTGAAACAGCCCTATTGTTGATCCGGCCGAGGATCCCCGGGGTCCGGCCCCCGCGCATGCCCAAGCCGGAAAGCACAGAAAGAATGAAGTTATTATAATGAAATACCTGTTGCGCATGTGCTTTTTACTTTAACCTGAGTTGTGTAATTTTTGCGCGAGCCCTTATCGCTCAACAGGTTGGTGCAAAGTGAGCTAAAAATCACTCAATTCAGGTTTAAATATCTGCAAACCCGAAACCCCACATCCTCCCGCCTGTCATCATCGTAACCGCGGTATGCCAGCCTCAAGGTACTGATGCTGCCGCTCTTCCAGCTGGAACCCCGGATCACATGGTGCTTGCCTTCTCTGGGGCCGGCCGGGTCCGTGTACGTTTTTTCGGGCGCATAGGTATAAATGGAATAATAGTCATGGCACCATTCCGCCACGTTCCCACCCATATCGTGCAGACCCGGTTGGTTGGGCTTGAATTTGGCCGGCGGGGCCGCAACCGCATAGCCATCATTGTAGTCCTCGATAACGGTCGGCAGCAAGTCTTTTGCGGATTGATCGGAAAAATTACCCGATGGTTGCCCGGGAGGAAATGTTTTACCCCATGGATATTTTAAGAACGTGTGTGCATCAATGTGCCGGGCAGCGTATTCCCACTCCGCTTCGGTCGGCAAACGGTATCCGGTGTTCAGCGGTTCGACCGGGACCAGCTTATCCCCTTTTTGAATATAGGCCGGAGGGAGGGACGCTTTGGCGCTGAGCCAGTTGCAGAATAAAGCGGCCTCTTCCCAGGTCACGCGAACCACGGGTTGTTTCGCATTGTCGAGACGATGGGATTTAAAAATGCCCGAATTATGCCGGGCCCTGAATGCCTTGAACGCTTTGTTTGTGACTTCGGTGACGCCCATGTAAAAGGGGCGTGTCAGCTTGATCTTCCGGAGCGTCTCGTTGGACCTGCGCCCCTGCTCCCTGCGTGAAGATCCCATTGTAAAGGACTCGGGACGAATCAGTTTCAACTGGTAACCTGTCTGGGTCGTGATCGTATCCAATGCAACTTTTTGGGGCGTTTGCTCGTTTTTCAAGACGATTTTCAATTGCTGAGGATAACCGGGTCGGGGGGTAATCTGGATGCGATACGATTGATATCCTTTCTTTTTGAATTCCAGGGTATGTGCGGTCGCAACCAGGCGCAACTGCTCCGGCACACGACCCCGTGATTTTCCGTTCACCAGAAGCTCGGCATCGGACGGTTTCACCAGCAGATGAACGATACCTTCCCGGGGTTTTAAATCTATGTCGAGCTGTTTTGACGCGGACGAAGGAATTTTTATTTTACGGGTCGCTTTTTCAAAACCGGCTTTGGATACTTGCACCACATGATCTTCAGATGGAGAAAGATCGGTTGTCAGCGGCGTTTGACCGACAAATATTCCGTCAATAATCACATTCGCTCCGGCAGGCTTTGTTTTGATCATCACTCTGCCGTCCGCCGGTTTGAGCCGTATACCGTTTAATTCCTGCGGTTCATTGGATTTTACGACCAGGCGTTGTTTCCAGGTTTTATGCCGATCGGCACTGATTTCCAGCGTATAAATTCCGGCCGTCAACTGTTTGCGCAGGGGGGTATTCCCGATCGATTTTCCATCTATCTTCACGTTTGCGCCCGGCGGAAATGAACTGAAGGTAATATCCGACCAGGCCGGAAGCAGGGCCCAGTTAAACGTCTCCGATTCACTGCACCCGTTGACATCAACCTCCGTCTGAAAAACCTGATAATTCTCGGCGTAAATCTGGATCTTTTTTAACCCCGACATGAGTTCGAGATTCTCAACCGGCGTGGTCCCCGCTTCAGTATTGTCGACATATACCCGGGCACCGGCAATGGTGTTTTCGGTCACACCCGATTGATGAGCCTTGATCACCAGCCGGCCGGGAAGCTTGCGCATCTCGAAAACCAGGTCCTGGCGCTTATCCGTACTGACCCGAAACGCTTTGTCAACAGGGGCATAGCACGTTTTGAAAGCCTTCACCCTGTATTCACCGGGTCTCATCAGATAATAGTCAGCGATCCGTGGGGTAACAATACCGCCGGAAACGGTCATGCTTTCCGGGACTGGCCTGATTGTTATCACGACCTGTCGAGAGGTAAAGACAAACCAGGCCGCGGCACAGAGCAGCACTAGAGATACGCCTAAAAGGATGCCGGAAAACCACTTCAAAATGGTAAACGGTCTCAATCCTGTGGAAGGCTGTCCGGACCGGAACGGGATCGGCTCGATTTTTATCGGTTCGGTCTTCCCCGGCACTTCATTTTTATCCTGGATTCTGTCTTTCAATT
>JAOZUU010000072.1:7009-9308 GCA_029938515.1 Desulfobacterales bacterium
ACCTCGTCTCTGCATATAACGGTTACGCCCAATGATTCCTGACCGGGCTTCACGCGCATGGCCACCCGCGTGTCCCTGTACCCGTCTCGCGAACCCATCAGTGTATATGTCCCGGGTCGCAACGACAATTCGTGAACAGCAAATCGTCCCAGTTTGCCGACCCTGTAGACCGCGACTTCTGTGAGATTATCGGACGATATCACCACTCGAACGGGTGTCCGGGCGGCATTTACAAGCCCCTTTAATTTGTCCAGACGGACATTGAGCTGCGGCCCTCTCGGCTGTAGCTTTTCCGCCGCTTCAACCAGGGAAATCGCGTTTTGGAGCTGCTGGTTTGATTCCATTGCATCCGGCTTTGTAAAAAAAAATGCCATTCGCCTGGCAATCCGGACCTGTTCCAGCGAACGTTCTTTTCCCTGCACGGCGAAACTGATATTGGGGTCAATTTCAAGAACCGCCTTATACGATCCGAGTGCCTGCTCCCAATTTTCTCGCTGTTCGGCGCCTGCCGCAGCCTTTCGCAGGGTCTCGATGCTGTCCAGCCGCATGGCCTCGTCGGCCATTGCCAGCGCTTCCCGCACTTCGCTTGAATCGGGCTGAAAGGATTTTGCCTTTAACAGTTTTACCCTGGCGTCCTGATAATTGCCGCTGTGATATGCTGCCAGCCCGTCGGATATGAGTTTTTGAAACTGCACTCCGGCGATCCGTTCTTTCACCCGTCTCAAACCTTCCCGGGCCGGGCTGGATTCAGGGTCCAGGTTCAGGGCTTGATGATAATCGGCAAGGGAAAAAGCAAGCCGGTTATTTTTCTCATGGTTTCGGCCCGATTCGATCAGGCGTTTCACGTCATCGGGCTTTTCGACCCGTTCTTTTTGCAGTGCAGGACTTGCAGGATCAATCCGTTGTTCCGGTTGAGTTGCCTCCTGTTCAACAGGTGCGGCCATCGGCGCGGTCCCGGTGCCGACACTTTTTTCGGTCGTCAATGCCGCGTCAGGGGGCTGTTTTGTCTGGACATCGGCTTTCGACGGTACGGCTTTGGATCTGTTTTCAGTCACATTTAAAGAATTTTCAGACACATACCGGATAAAAAAAAGACCGCCTGACACGATTGCCGCCAGAGCCATGAGGAGGAATAAAATGGTTTTTACCGGCGGTCGCCGGCGGGACGGGTCTGATTGTCCCTGCTGCGCGCGCACCTCGAGCGGCGTGATAATTTCCACGCTGTGATCTGAAACCTGTTGATCCCGTGAAGGTTGAGTGGGGTTTTGGAAGGACATGATCAGATTTGAATCTCGATGCTATTCAGTGTTATTTTACTCTTCTCCCGCATCGGCGGCGACCTCCGGATCAAATCCGGTTTCTTTGATGTATATTTGTCGCAGCAATTGCCGCCACCGGTTAAACTGCTCTTCCGCCGAGCCGGTCAGCTCGTACTTTTTGCCCTCGAATTCCATAACGATCGGCTGCATCTCGCTGCCAAAAGAATCGCTGAGTTCCTTTATCGCTGCCGAGTGAATTTCAGTCTGTTTTGAAATATTAAAACCGTCGACGATTACCTGGCCACCGATAATGATCATGCTGGTCTGAAGCGCGCCGGTGTAATAGAAATCTCCGGAGTTCATGGCGATAGCACCGGCCACCAGCAGGGCACCCGTAATTTTGCGTATCATCGAGTCCCGTTTGATCTTCCTGATTGCCATCAATTCCTGGTGATTGAGTTCTCGCCAATCCTCGTAGGATTGCCACATCTCATTGTAATATTCTTCATAGTACTCATTGAGCGTATCCACATACATCTGTTCGCGTTCTCTTACCTTGAGAGATCGCGTTATCATGGGGTCATCATCGGCGGGAAGACGATTGACGACAATTCTACCTTTATTATCTTTCGCCAGATAACCGCTGTAGGCGGAGGGAACAAGATCTTCCGTAAATTTCAGCTTTGATACGGTACGGATGTTCCGGATTGATTTTGGAGACATCTCCATGCGGTAGCTGGTAATGTCATTGCTAATCGCATTGTACAGATCCTGATAGGCATCTTTTTCGCCGGCCTGATTTCCCAAATAGATTGCCGCCGTGGCCTCAGATTCATATGTTTTGCTGAACCAGGCTTTGCCCGTAGCATCGACCACGTCGACCTGAAGTACCAGGTGTTCTCCGTTTGACGCAAGAATCTTGCCTCTGACCAGGACATCGATCCCCTCTGTTTCAGCGGGAATCACGCGCACGGCGCCCCAGTAACTGCTCTGCTGCAGCGTATTTTTCAGATGATACGGGATGAAATGGCCTTCCGCCT
>JAOZUU010000548.1 GCA_029938515.1 Desulfobacterales bacterium
TCCCACAGCAACCCCCCAGAATTTTCATGCCGAACTCTTCCTGTAGATCGGCGACAGATTGGCCGAATGCTTCCGGTGCTTCCGCCACTAGCTCGGTGCTATTATTCAATTCTTCCGGCGTGAGCGCGGCTGTGTTGGCCAGCAGGCCGACAATGCGCTCCCGGACGACGGTTGACGATGAATTGACTGCATGCCTGAGGGCCTCTCTGAAAATAGAGGCATGGGTGCAATTGATCATGTAGGCCAGCGGTTTTGGACTGACGGCGGCATCGATCGAGGCGATAGCTTCCTTCAGGGGTGTCCCATCCAGCAACGTCCCTTCGGGGCGGGCAATAAAACTGACGATGTACGGTTTACCGGTAGCGGCCAGCGCCGATGCGAGTCCGGTCGCTTCGTTGAGGGCCGGCAAAGTGGCGGCAAGGAGCAAGTCCACTCCGGCCTCCGCCAGTTTTGTAGCCTGCCAGGAGTGGAATTCATGGGCCTCCGCAGCTGAAAGGGCTTCGGCCTGATTATAGGCATCTCCCCGGCAGCTCAGTAAACCACAGATGACCACTTTTTTGGCATACTCCCCGTAGCTGTTTCGCAATGTATCGAAAAACCGGAAATTGTCACCATTCACATCCCGCTGGGCATAACCGGCCGCTGCAATTCGCTCCCGACTGGCCCGCCAGGTCGGTGTAGAAAGGAAAAGCGGCAGGTCGTACTGACAACCAATATCGAGATACTCCCGGTAAATTGTCTCGAGGGCCGCACGCTTCGTATCGTCGTAAATAAATGCCGAATTGACGATATCGGGATCGAGTTCGAGATCGGTGTTGCGGCGCAGGCGTTCAATGACGGCCCCCTCGCCAAGGATGCAGGGGGATTTCTCCAGAAATTCCGGGAAAGAAGTCGGGTTCATTTTTTTATTCCTCCATAAATATTTGGCTAAATGATTACGAGCTTAACTACTTATTCCATGAAAAAAGGGCGGCCCCGGCCACAAGAAAAATACCGGTAAAGAAAAACAGAATCATCAATTCCGGGGTCACATCGATCAGGGAGGCGCCGTCGTTCATCACCCGGCGGGCGGCTTTTAACAGGTGGGTCAAAGGGAATATCTGGGCGATCCCTTTCACCCACTCCGGCGCACCTTCCAGTGAAAACCAGACTTCCGATAAAAACATCATCGGCCAGGCGATAAAATTCAATACGCCGGAAACAAGCTCCTCGCTGGTCCCACGGGAGGCCAGCAAAAGTCCGAGAGCACTCAGGCTGAGGCTGCCGGCAAGAAAAACAACGAACAAACTTACATACGACCCCTGTACCTGGAACCTGAAGATCAGATGGCATCCGGCCCAAACAACGGCCACGGAAAATATCAATACAAAAAGACGGGATACCAGTTGGGCTCCCAGGTATTCAAAGGCCGTCAAGGGGGTCACCATCAAGCGCTTGAGGACACCGGTTTTGCGGTATCGAACCACGACGTACCCCACTCCCCAAAGGGCACTGAACATCATGTTCATCCCCAAAATACCTGGAAAAAGCCAGTCGATATATCGAATTTCCCGGCTCTGGATTTGTTTTTTAATCACCATCCGGGCGTCTGTCGTGGCGGGGTTGAGGCTGGCTTTGAAAATTCTTTCCATCATGTGCCCCTTGGGGGAGGTCTCGCTCACCCAATAGGAATGAGGGGGCGGACCCAGTTGAACCAGAAAATCAATCCGATGGTGCCTGAGCCTGTCCAGACCCGCTTCCAGGGTTCGAAAACCGACAAATTGCAGGTAGCGGGTTTGAACGAAATCAGGCGGCAGGTCCAGTTGATGAGTGACCGGGTTCGGGATTGTCACCGGATAAACACCGATTTTATACAGATTGGGTTCCTTGGCGCCGAATATCACCCCGAATCCGGCCACCAGTAAAAAGGGGAAGATAATATTCCAGCCGAACCCGGCCCGATCGCGGAAAAATTCCCGGTTTCGTGCCACAAACATGACCCAGAATCGTTTAAACATTTTATGTCTCCAGACCTCGTGAATCGAGCATCTTAATTGCCTGTAATCCTTTTAGTTCTCTGGCTTTACACGACAATTGAGCATCGATCCGGTCTTGGTTCAGGGTTCCGGGTTAATCGCTTTCGCAACATTTTTCCTGTCTCATTGATTTCAATGGGTTAACAATATCCGAACTTATTCTTTTAGCCTCCGAACTTCTGATCCTCTTACCCTCTTAACTTCTGGTCCTCTAATCCTCTGAACCTTTGAACCGGCCAGGGCTTTCTTCGGTCTGAGGCGCTAACCGCTTTCCTGTCAGGTTTAGAAAAACACCTTCCAGGTTCGGTGTTCGTATCGATATATCGGTCAAGTCAATCCCGTCGGCCAGCAATTGTGCCAAACATTTATTGGCATTATCGGCTTCGATTTCGATATACCCGTCGGTCTCACTGTGGACCGGGTATCGTTTTTTTATATTCGACGTCAGGCTTCCCTTGGGCAGTGTGACAGTGATCCCTTTACAATAAGTCGAAATCAACGTTTTCGGTGTCCCCTGGGCGATGATCTTGCCCTGATCCATGATGGCGATCTCATCGCAGAGCTTTTCAGCTTCTTCCATAT
>JAOZUU010000073.1:0-7240 GCA_029938515.1 Desulfobacterales bacterium
TGAAACGCTGGATCAGGAGGAACTGGATACGTGTTTTGTCAAGGAAATCTGTCGACTGAATCGATCGGCTGAGTTCTGGGGCGATCCTGACCATGGATCCTGGTTGCACGAATATCTGGCAAGGTACCTGATTGTTTATTTTGATACCGAATTTTCGCATGGGCGCTATTTACAGGATGAGCTTCGCGCGTTTATCAACCGGCACCGCGCATACCGTCCCCCGACGAAGCACCCTAATGTCAGTATGTCGGAAGCCAGCGCCCTTTTCGGGGTCGCTCAGGATATGCTGGAGAAAATGACCCTTGCGGCCCTGACCCGGCGATATCGCCGGTTGGCCCTTAAACACCACCCGGATCGGGGCGGTGATCCCGAGATGTTTATCCGAATCACCGAGGCTTACCGATCAATGGCAAGGATGAAAGAAATGCGTCATTGACGGCGGAGCATAGAATTTTATTTTGGTGATACGTATCCATGTGAAATTGCCATAATACTTCAGAAAAAGTGGAGAGCCTTATGACCATCGAAGAAGCCATCAAAACGGCTATTGCGTACGAGGGAAAAATTCGTGATCTCTATCGACAGGCGGCAAATAAAACCGAAGACCCGGTGGCCACCCGTATATTCAATGCACTGGGCGACGAAGAAGAAGGTCATATAGCCTACCTGAACGATCGATTGCGCCAATGGCGGCAAACAGGGCGAATTACGGCCGAGAAACTGGAAGCGGGCATCCCATCCCGCCAGGTCATCGATCGTGAAATCGACAAGCTCAAACCCCGTTTGTCCCGGGACAACCAGAAAAGTGAAAAACAGATGTTCAGCAAAGCATTGCACCTGGAGGTTGAAACCAGCCGGTTTTACGAACGGATGGTTGCCGAAATGACGGATGAGGGACGGAAAATGTTTGCCCGATTTGTCGAAATTGAAAATGGCCATATCGATATGGTCCAGGCGGAGCTTGATTATATTTCCGGTACCGGCTATTGGTTTGATTTTAAGGAGTTTGATATGTCCGGGTATTGAAAAAACGTAATCGATGACAACATCTTTCAATCATTCCCCTCCCAAAGACGGCCCTTTAGATGCTGAATGTGCATCCGCACTGGAAAACACACCTTTCTTGGAGAACCGTGCGGCTGACAAGCTGAACCATTTACTTCAAAGTTACGTTCCCCAGTTTAACCGATATGCCTGTTCAGCCGCTTCCGTGGCGATAATGGTTAATGCCATCGGTAGCTTGAAAGGTAATAAAGAAAATTTTGCCCCCGTCACTCAACAGGCCCTGCTGGACAATGTCGATGCGGTACACTGGGGGGAAAGGCTCAGTCAAAAGGGATATAAGGGGCGCCATGGGGTCTCATTGGCGGATCTTCAGATTATTTGCATCGAGGCGTTGGACGCTCATGGGATTTCGTATGAAACCATCGATGCACTCAATCTTAAAGAAACGATGCCGGATCTAAGCGGTAAAAAACATGAGGTTCGCCGCATGTTGATCCAAATGGCCAGATCGGGCAACGATTTTATTCTCGCCTATTTTACCCAGGGAGAGCTTACCGGCGAATGGTTCGGGAGCCATGTGTCACCGATCGGCACGTTTGATCCTGAAAAACAAATCGTGTTAATGCTGGATGTCGATCCCGAAGTCAACGGGCCATATTGGGTTTCCTTCGACCGGTTTTTTATCAGCCTGGTAGGGAGTCACAATACCTATCACCGTCGGGGAGGCGGATGGGTGCATATTCGGATTTGACCGTAAACCGGTGATCAATTCACTTGGCATACGCGTTAGGATCAAGAAGACGTAAAGGTCACCCGAAAAGTGTTTTAGCCACGGACCCGTCTTCAGGCTACGTCTCTGACTGCGACCCGACAAGTTGCTCAAAGCTTTCAGACTTCGTTATAACTTCGCCCTGACACGTCGCCGTGGCAGGCCTTACGCAGACGCACACGGACGATTGATACGAGAGGTCTTGCGCCGGGATGGCCCATGGTTGACGCTGACCGGTCATTTTGATAGCATCGTAAAAATAAAAAATTACCCGATCCATTGGAGATGCTTGTGTATCGCGAAAATTATATCAGTGCCCTGAGAACTGAACTGCTGGAAATGGTTGAACAAAATCTGTCACCGATTGCCATCCAGTACGAGTACAGCGAGGTTCCCCTGGAAACCAATATCAAGTGGCGCCCCCAGGTTCTGGTACTTGGCAATTACTCTTCCGGAAAATCAACCCTGATCAATGATTTGTTGGGCGGGAAGATCCAGAATACCGGTCAGGCCCCCACGGATGATTCATTTACAGTGATCACTTGCGACGATTCGGCGGCCGTGTCTGGTGGGAATTTATCGGTCACGGAGGAGCGGGACGGGAAATACCTGCTCAATGATTCCGAATATCCGTTTGAATCGTTGAAAAAACATGGCGAACGGTTCGCGGCCCATTTTCGTCTCAAAAAAGTAAATTCGCCTTTTCTGAAGAATTTGGCCATTATTGATACACCCGGCATGCTTGACAGCATTACCGAACGGGACCGGGGATACAATTATCAGGAAGTGATCGGCGACCTGGCGCAGATTGCCGATCTGGTGCTGATTCTGTTTGATCCCCACAAGGCTGGGACGGTGCGCGAAGCCCATACCAGCTTGAGGGACACTTTGCCGGCCCGGACCTTCGAGGATCGGGTATTGTTCGTATTAAATCGAATTGATGAATGTAACTCCCTTATTGACCTTCTGCAGGTTTACGGCACACTGTGCTGGAACCTGTCTCAAATGACCGGCCGAAAAGATATTCCCCCGATCCATCTTATTTATTCCAAACAAGCGGCCGAGAGGCACCAGCAAGGCAGCCTCCATGATACCAGCTATCTGCGATATTTGGGAAATCAGAGCGAAGGGTTAAAAAAAGCCGTAATGGATGCACCCCGGTATCGTTTGGATAACCTGGCCTCTTTTGTGGAAACCCATGGTGAGCGAATTTCCCACTTGCTTGAGGCGCTGGTCAGTTACCGGCGCAAAAAAATATCTTACCGGTTGAAATTGGGGATCCTGGGGCTGCTTGGTAGTGTTCTCGTGGGCGCCGGCACGGTGATCGGTGCGATGGTTACCGGCCTGGCCGGCGCCATGGATCAGCAGCTGCTTTTTTATAGTGCCGGAGGTGTGGCGCTGATATGTTTCCTTGGCTGGTTATTGACCGGTATGCGCTATTTTTCCAATCGATTTCATAAAAAGCAACTGGCCGATTTAGACGCGTTGACACCACTCAATACCCAGACCCGGCGAGATAACTGGGATTCTATTCGAAACAAGCTGGATGCCTATCTTCGAAAAACGGACGGTCAATTTTCATTGTCCGAGGCCAAGGGGGCTTACGTCGCTGTAAGAAATGTATGTGAAAAAGGGACGCGGGAAGTCCGGGAGGCCTTAAGCGAGCTGGCCACTATTCGTAATGACGAATCAGGGGTACCGGCGGGACGGATCCTGCCGGAGCTGGATCAATCCGCACAGGATCCAATGATAACCGCTGACGGAATTGTTTATTCGGAAAGGGGGTAAAAACGGGTTTTTTAAAAGGCCAACTTCTGGTTGCCATGCCCTTCCTGGTCGATCCCAATTTTCATAAAACCGTCACGTGTATTTGTGCCCATGACGCCTCGGGTGCCCTGGGGGTCGTTATCAACCGTCGGGAGGTTGCCTTGACGGGGAAAGATATATTTTCCGAATTGGAAATTGCGTTTTTGCCGGAAGCTGAATCCATACCCATTCATTTCGGCGGGCCGGTTCATGTTAATGAATTATTCATCCTGCATGGCCCGCCTTTTGGCTGGAAGGGGTGCCACCAGATCACTGAGACCCTGGCCATGAGCAATACTCGCGATATATTGGAATCCATCGCCGGGGGTCACGGTCCCGAGCAATTTATTATTTCACTGGGATGCGCCGGGTGGGGTGGTGGCCAGCTGGAGTATGAACTGAAGGAAAATACCTGGATAACGAGTCAAATATATGAGCAGGCCCTGTTTATCTGGTCAGTGGATGATAGATGGGAAAAGGTGTTGCATAAAAACGGAGTTAATCCGGTGGGTCTTTCTCCTACAGCCGGCCACGCCTGAGGCGAAAATATTTTTCAAAGGGCTCGAAGCTTAAGAGAGGTTCGGTACCGGTCATTCAGGCGTCGTCATTTTGTTGTTTTTCAGATTTCTTCTGGTTTGATTTCGGTTTTTTCTTTTTAAGACATTGCTTGTCGTCTCTGACAAAAGCGCAGAGTGTGGGGTTATTATATTCTTTACAATTATAAGGGTTATAAAGCGGGCATTCCGGGTGTTTCTTGGACATCAATAGGGTCCCCCTGTTTTGACACCCACTGATGGTGTCATTAAAGACCAGAAAACATGAATGGCTTAGCTAATGCCGGAGTATCAATACCATAATCATCGATATGTTACAAGGCCACCATTTGCGCGGGTCATTTGGCGAAGAGGGTGACATCTTTAAGACGCATAAAAAAATGGATAATTACGAGGATATAAAAAACGAGCTCCTTGATGTTAATTCGATATTTGCGGAGCTATTGACACGGGCGGGGGCACTTTCCGTGACGGATAATGATGGCTTTTCCCAGTGGAAGGCGATCAGTCGTCAGATCGCAGAGAAAATCCAGGGCGAAACTTTGCGGGTCGCCGTGATCGGGTCGATCAAGTCTGGAAAAAGCACTTTTGTCAATTGCCTGCTGGAAGGGGATTACCTCAAGAGAGGCGCGGGTGTTGTCACCGCCATTGTTACCCGGATACGAAAAGGCGAGGAACCGACGGCCCGGCTTTATTTCAAATCCTGGGATGAAGTAAACGAGGAGATTCGGAACGCCACGGCCATTTTTCCGGGTAATACTTTGCAGACACCGGGATCGGCTTTTGATTTACGACGGGAGACGGACCGGGAACACCTTGCCCAGGCACTGGCATCGCTGGGTAGCGATTATCTGATCAACCGGGGTGAGCGCAATGCCGACAGCGTACTGCTTTTATCTTACCTCAAAGGGTTTGAGCGGGTGAAAGATGTCGTATCCTCGGAAAGTCGAACGCGGATCCATGCGAGCGATGATTTCAATCTCCACCGGAATTTTTCCGGTGATGATTCCCTGGCAATCTATTTAAAAGACATTCAACTGGATGTTGATGCCAAGGTGTTAAATGATCACCTGGAGATTGCCGATTGCCAGGGGAGTGATTCACCCAACCCCCACCACCTGGCCATGATCCAGGATTATCTTTTGGTTACCAATCTGATCATTTACGTCATCAGCACGCGTACCGGATTGCGCAGGGCCGATATCCGCTTTATATCCATGATCAAAAAAATGGGGATCATGGATAATATTATTTTTGTTTTAAATTGCGATTTCAGCGAGCATGAGAATATTTTCGACCTGCATGCCCTGGTTGAAAAGAATAGAGAAGAGTTGTCGTTGATTTGTCCGGATCCAGACCTTTTTATTTTCTCCTCCCTGTACAACCTATTTTCGAAGACGGAAAACCACCTGACGGAAAAGGACCGGGCAAGATTTGACCAATGGCGGCTGGATCAACCCATGAAGGTTTTTTCGGAAGATGAAAGCAGGCGATTTAAGGAGGCGTTTGACCGGAAATTGACCCAGGAACGGTATCCCCTCCTGCTCAGGAATCATCTCGGACGGATCAATCTGTCCTGTCAGGGATTTCATCACTGGTTAAACGTTCGGCGGGATCTGCTGAACAGTGATGCTGATCGGATCGAAACCATCGTTTCACGACTCACCGCTGAACAAAAGAAAAGCAAAGAGATAGGCGCCATGATCCGCAGCACCCTGGACGGGGCGGTATCCAAGATCCAAAAAGATATCCGGCACGAGGTGGACCACTTTTTTGATCCTTTCTCGGGAGAGTTGATCGATCGTGTGGTGGCATTTATTCGCGAATACCGGGCTGACTCCGGATTTATAGAAGAAGAACTCGGCTCCGTGGGGTTTACGACGACCCTTTTTAATCTATTTCAGCAGTTTAAACATGCCGTGGATCGGTTCATGACCACCTCCGTCAACCCTGAAATGATGCAGTTTATACGTAAATGCGAACACCGTGTGGCGGAAGCATTCGACCAGATTTCCAAACCGTTTGAAGTAATGGTCAAGGACACCTTGGCCGATTATAACACCACCCTGCGTGATCAGGGCCTTGACCCGGTGACCACCCGCATGGATGGATTGGTTCGGCCGAACCCGATTTCAGTAAAATCGATATCAGAACTGGCCCTTCCACCTGCGGCGGAGGTGATGAATTACTCAGCGCGGATAAAAAGCGATGCGGTATTGCGGTACGGGGCCTATTCACTGGCCCGGTTGTTTCGCAAGGTGTTTAAAAAATCGGCCGAGCCGAAATACACCGAGAGCCTCAAAGCCTTAAAGGACGGTATGCGCCGGATGAAACGAGAGACCGAGCGTACCATCAAAGCTCATTTCAGGGATTATCAGGAGGGTATCAAATTTCAGTATCTGTTTAAATTTATCAGCGGGTATGCCGATCTGATCCATGAGGCCCTCATGGACCATTTTACCGCTCATCAGACGGACCTTTCCAATATTTCGGACATGATCAGCGATCATCATTTGGACCGGCGGAAAACGACCCAAACCCTGGATGAACTTCTGGGAGAAACCACGCGAATGGCCGAACGGATCGATACATTAACAATCAAATTGACAGGAGGTTGACAGTATGGACGTGAAACAGACCAGAATCATTGCCGTCGCCAATGAAAAGGGAGGTGTTGGTAAAACGGTTACCGTGATCAACCTGGCCGCGGCCCTGTCCCGACTGAATAAAACCGTTTTGGTGGTCGATATGGATCCCCAGGCCAATGCGACCCGCGGCCTTGGTTTTAACCCTGACGAAAATGGGCTGTCCGTTTACAATCTGATCAGCAATCCACAAAAGGTCAAGGCGGCGACCGTTGTTCGCTCAACCCCCTGGGAGGGACTCGATCTGATTCCATCCCATGTCGACCTTTCCGGGGCTGAAGTCGAACTGGTGGACCGCGCCGGCAGGGAAAACAGCTTGAAAACGGCGATGGAGACGATAAACGGGAGTTATGATTTCATCCTGATCGATACACCGCCGAGCCTGTCCTTACTGACCGTCAATGTAATGGCCTATGCCCGGGAAGTGATTATTCCCTGTCAGACCCATCCGTATGCTTTCG
>JAOZUU010000073.1:7340-9305 GCA_029938515.1 Desulfobacterales bacterium
TTTCTCCCATTTCCCGGTAGTTGGAAGCGATGTTGGCGTAATCGATAGCCGATCCGGGATTCAACGCCAGCACCTTGTTGAAACAATCGATGGCCTCCTCATGGGTTTTTAACTTGAAATAACAAAACCCCATCAAGTTGAGGATATCGGTTCGTTCCCGGTCGTGCCTTTCCCCTTTGCGAAGGACCTCCAGTGCCTCTTTGTATTTCCCCAAATCTTTCAAGCACATCCCCATGTAAGCGTAAATGCTCGGGATGTCTTCATTCGTCGGCGATTGCGTCAATGCCTTCCGAAAACAGGTCAGGGCCATGGCGGTATTCTCCATGGCCAGGTGGGTCGATCCCAGATAGAACTGAACGTAATATTTTTCCGGCATCAGCCGGGTGATTTTCTCCAGCCGGCGGGCCGCCTCTGCGGGGGGGAAGTTTTGCGTGATCAGCTTGGTGGTAAACATCCCCACACTGGTGCCCCTGGCCCGTTCCCGGAAATGGGCGCCGGGTATGATCGTATAAAAAGCGGGAACCTCGAGCTCGGGATGCATGGTATCGATAACCAGCACTTCCATATCCCTGGCGGCCAGGGTGTTGATCAGGTTTTCAACTTCGATGCGGATATTTTCATGAGATAAATCGGGGAGATCAGAAATCGCGATGGTGCGGGGGGGCTGCATAATATAGCCCGCCTCATCCGGATGGGCCAATTTGGGAAGACCGGAGGCCACGTAATTGCTGCCGCTGTTGAAATCTCCGGCCAATTGGGCAACCTCGGTCAGCGCCCGGCTTAATGCCTTTTCAGGATCGGGGGTGGTGCCGGCCGTCCAGACAATTTCACTTAAACGAGGGTGCGTTACAGGGTCGTAAGCGAGCATGGCGACCGTGGGAATGCCGGTATCGAGGGTAAAATCGGACAGGTAAAATTCGATTCCCGCCCGTCGATATTTTGCGATCATGGCCGTTACGGCCGGATCTGTCGCCGAATCGGGCCTGATGCCGGGGCACGGGCGTCGATCACGGCTGACAATGGATGAGACGTGGCGTTCAACGATTTCGCAGATTCCCTGGAGGATCGCCTCTTCCCGGCAATTGCCGGCCGACGGACCGTTAAACTCGTTGATGGCGAAAAACCAGTCGAAAGGAATGAGCACCGCTTCATTGCGGGTCAGATTGTACCCCTTTGTCCAGCGCATGGGCAGATCATCGTAAATACGCATGGCCACTTCAAGATCATCGGAGTGATCATGGACGGAGCGGGCGATCATCTCGAGAGGCACCGCCTGATCTTTCAGATTGGCATGGGTATCGATGACAAAGTTGTCCGGGTTGTTGCTGAAGTTGAAGAAGCTGAACCGTTCGGCCAGTTCCATCACGGCGCTGGCTTCGGCCTGTTCCGGCGTGGCGCCTTTTCCCATCTGTTTTTTGGTGCCGGTCAGGGCGGCTGCATCCCGGCCGCAGCGGCTGAAAAAAACGGGAATATCCAGACGGCCGCTATCGATTTGCTCGGTACCGGCCAGAATGTCCAGATCGACCCGGCCAAGCCGTTCTTTGAATCGTCGAACCGTTTCCCGCGGGGAGATGATCTTGTCCTGATCATCGGTAAATCCCTTATAAGCGTCCTCTAGTTTGAATGATGTATCCATTTGTCCCTCCTTATTGTAAAAAGACCTGCACCAAATCATAGAATCGAAAAAAAGGGAAGATATAATCGGTGGTATCTATTCATTCAAATCCCATCATGTTTGCGGAGGATTTGCCATAGTCAGGTTGAATGTTTAGGAAATTCTATCGATTTTAATAGAAAGGCAGAGCAAAGCAGTCTTCGCCTTATGGCTACGCCGCTCAAGAGCGATACAACAAATCGTCAATCGTCAATTAGGTTCCCCGATAAATCGGGATTTCCGCTTCGTTCCAACCGCTTCGCCGGGTTGGGTATTGACCGGGACAAACCTGTTTGTTATAATTCGATCAA
>JAOZUU010000549.1 GCA_029938515.1 Desulfobacterales bacterium
GTTTTGATCGTTAGGTTCGTTTAGATGGTTTCCGGTTTCCTGTAAACGGCAATTGGAAATAGTTGCTCTACACTGAATTCTCTGTTATCTTCTCTATGGTATCTGCCTGTTTGGATAGTTAGGAACGTTATGATCGTTTAGATCGTAGCTTTGAGCATTTCTATCTCCAACCTTTATTGCTTTGAGCTTTCAGTTTCTCCTTTCTTTATTCCCCATTCCGCATTCACAATTCCCCATTCAAATCCCTCCGCCCTTTGCTCTCTGCCCTTTGCTCTTTGCCCTTTTTTCATTCGTACGGCGTCAAGCTTTCAACGCCGTTTTCCGTGACCAGAACAGTCTGCTCAAACTGGGCGGAAAGCAGCCCGTCTTTGGTCACCGCCGTCCAGTTGTCGTCGAGTATTCTTAAATCTTTTTTGCCGAGATTGATCATCGGTTCAATGGTAAAGACCATTCCGGGAATCAGGCCAATCCCCGTGCCTTTATGGCCGAAATGGGGAACCTGGGGGGCTTCGTGGAATCCAAACCCCACCCCGTGGCCCACAAATTCACGCACGACCGAACATCCCCGGGCCTCCGCATAGGTTTGAATGGCCCAGCCGATATCTCCGATGGTATTTCCGGGTTTCACCGCGGACATGCCTCTTCTGAGACATTCCCGGGCGATGTCCACAATCTTACGGGCATCGGGTCCGGGGGGGGCTCCGGCAAAAAAGGTTTTATTCGCATCGGCATAATAGCCGTCTAAAATGGAAGTGATATCGACATTGACAATATCGTCGTCTTTTATAACCCGGTTTCCGGGGATCCCGTGGCAAATGACCTCATTGATGGAAACACAAATACTTTTGGGGAAACCGCGATAATTCAGAGGAGCGGGGGTAGCGCCGTTTTTAACTGTAAACTCATGGGCCAGCGTGTTGAGCTCGTCGGTGGTGATGCCGGGCTTGATTTCCGACTCCACCAGATCGAGGGTGTCCAGCACCAGGCGACCGGCCTTGCGGATACCTTCGATATCCGCCGCTTTCTTAAGACGGATATTATATTTGCGGACATAGGTCGCCTCAAAATCCTCGGCCTCGGTTTCAGATTTGCTCAAACAGCATTTTTTGAATTTTAAGCCGCTGCCGCAAGGGCAGAGATCATTTCGACCCACTTTCACAGTTTTCATTTTCATCCCTGTTTGTCTCTCCTGACTTCAGATATCGTTGATTGATTGGTTAGTTGATTAGTTGATTGGTTAATAGGAATTAAAGGATTGAGGAATTTGAGGATTGAAGGAATTATATCTTTTAATCCCTCAATGCCAAAATGCCTAAATCCCTCAATTTGGTGCTAATAGGTATAAATATTGTTCAAAAAAAACGTATTTTTCTATCATTTTACGCGGTCTGTATTTATTGTTTTATGACCTTCTCAGCGTTCTCGGCGTCTCTGCGGTGAACTCTTACGAAAATTTGAAGATTTCGGCAATAGAGATGACTCAAAAATAATCAATAACTTCAAATCCGCAAGTTATTTTCATTAGAAAAAAAATCCAAGAATGTATTTTCCCGCTACAAACAGCACACAGGCACACAGCATGCTTTTGATGAATATGGCGGGCACGTATCTCTGGGTGCGGGCCCCCAGATACATTCCTAAAATCCCGCCGATACCGAAAAGGACCCCCAAACGCCAGTCCGGAGCAACCGACAAATCGGGGTAAAATTGAGCCAGGATATGATAGAAAAATACTCCGGCCACAGAGGTCACAAATGTTCCCATCAAAGCTGCCCCGGCCACCGCATAAACCGGCAGACCGATAATGGCCACAAAAAAAGGCGCCACAATGGATCCACCGCCGATTCCATAGATCCCTCCTGCAATACCCACTAAAAAGCAGATAGCATAGACTATGGGTGTTGAGAACCCAAACATTTCGTTGTCATATTCAAATTCCACTTTCCGCAATGTGCTGGCGATTACGCGCACAGAATGAGACGCACCGACCGGGGCAGATGCCGCTTTTTTTTTATTGGGGCTTTTTCGTCGGGACACATCCAACAGCAGGCGCCAGCCAATATACAAAAGAACGAAACCGACAAAAAGTTTGAAGCTGTTGGGGTTCGGCAGATACACAATTCGAATCCAGGCGCCGATAAAGACACCGGGTAAGGTTCCGATGGTCACCGCCCATGTCAGGGGCCAGAGCATCCGCCCCTCTCTGACGTAACGATAAACACCGCTGGGAATTGCCACGATGTTAAAAACATGGTTGGTTGCGCTCACCGAAGGTGTGGTATAGCCTAAAAAGCTGACCTGAAAGGGAAGCAGCAAAAACGCACCCGAAACACCGCCCATTGAAGTGAAAAATGAGACGATAAAAGCAACTGCGAAAGGAACCAGCGGATTTACTTCAACACCTGAAACCGGAAAAACCATTAGCCAACCCTTTGTGAAAACCAGTCTATAAATGGAATTTTAAAACCGAGACTGCGCTCGGAAAAAATGGCCTCTACAAGGCAATTTGAGAGCAGAAACTCAAGTGGCAAACGCCTGAAATGCCGATTGGATTGTTTCTCGTCCTCGTCGTCGTCCTCGTTCTCGTA
>JAOZUU010000074.1:0-2670 GCA_029938515.1 Desulfobacterales bacterium
TAAGGAGCGGTCTTTTACATGATGGTACTCTGCGCTGCAAAGAGAATGAATTCCGTGATAAATTATCCCAGCTGAATGAAATGGTTTCGAGGTTACTCATAGAAATCATGGAGAGTAAGGCAATAACCTATGAGCGTACACCAAACACATAGCGCCAGCTGGTTTCCATTTCGCCTCCTTTCTGGAGGTACGGGTAAGGTTGTCAAGTCATTCCCGTTCCTAAATTCCGCGTATAAGCAATCGTATTTGCAATTATTCTTTTGGGGCTTATGTTCATTTAAGGTATACCACGAAAACTACAAAAGCTCTGGTTGCCGGTGGATGTAACGCCCTAGGCGGAACAGAAGACCAGTCCCGCCTGGGCGGGATGAATTTATTATTTTTCGGGGGACTTGCTATATTAATTACAGGCAGTACAAATTTTCAAGCGATGGCCGCCAGGCCCTTACAGGTGCATGATCTCCCGGGCCTCGTCAGGCGTTGCAATCTCGCGGCCGAGAATTCCGGCCAACCCCACCACACGTTCCACCAGGCGTTCATTGGTGGTCAGTTCCCCCTTGGAAAAATAAATATTGTCTTCCAGTCCCACCCGCACATGGCCTCCCATGAGGAGAGCATGGGTATTCATGGACAACTGGGTCGGCCCGACGCCGGCCACCGTCCAGGTGGCATCCGGCGGAATGGTGTTTTTCAGGTGGACGATGTTTTCGATGGTCGCCGGAATGGCTCCCTTGAGACCCATGACAAAATCGAAATGCAGGGGCGGAGCCGCGAGACCTTTGGAAACCAGGGCCGAGGCATTGCTGATCATGCTGGTATCGAATATCTCCATTTCGGGTTTGATGGACAGCCGTTTCATGTCCGCAGCCAGTGCCTCGATGAGCTGGGGGCTGTTCTCATATACGGAATTGGGGAAATTGACCGACCCGGTAGTGAGACTGGCCATTTCCGGCTTGAGCCGAAGCCGCTCATTGCGGGCTTCATAGCCCATTCCGGCCCGTCCGCCGGTTGAAATCTGGGTGATAAGACGGGTTTTCGCTTTGATTCCCAGATAGATTTCCTCGAATATGGCAAAATCCGTGGAAGGGGACTCATCCACCGGGTTCCGGGCGTGAATGTGGATGACTGCGGCACCAGCCGCCTCACAGGCGACGGCGGTCCGGACGATTTCTTCCGGTGTTATGGGCACATGGGGCGTCACTTTTTTGGTGGGCAAAGAGCCGGTGGGCGCCACCGTGATAATGAGTTTTTCCATTGCACTATTTCTCCCAGGGATATCTGTTCCGTTCAGGAGCCAAGGGTTTCCAGGATTGCTTCCCGAAGCGTTTCGGCAATTCTGCGCATCTCATCCTCCGTGATGATAAAGGGTGGAGCCACAAGCAGCGCATCACCGTGAATACCGGTGATGCCGGTGGATTTATAAACGATCACCCCTTTTTGGAACATCGCTTCCCAGAGTTTCTCGGCGACCTGATCGTTGCGGTCGAAAGGTGCGTTGGTTTCCCGGTCGCGCACCAGTTCGATTCCCCACAGAAAACCGATGCCCCGGACATCCGCCGTCCAGGGAAGATCGCACAGGTTTTCTCTCAGCATATCGCCCAGCACCGAACCGTACCGGGCGACCCGTTCCACCAGCTGCTCCCGCTCCAGGATCCGTACGACGGCCAGCCCGGCGGCCGCGGCCACGGAATGATGGGAAAAGGTACCGCCGTGGACGAAAACACCGCTTTTTTCCCGGATGAGATCAAAGTGCGTTGACTGCACGGCCACGGCGGACAAAGCCACCGTACCGCCGGAAAGACCCTTGCCGAGGGTGATCATGTCGGGGATGACATCCTGGTGCTCACAGGCGAACCACCGGCCGGTTCTGCCCATGCCGCACATTATCTCATCCAGAATCAGCAAAACATCGTAGCGATCGCAAATCTCCCGGATGACGGAAAAATAGCCCTCGGGCGGCGGGTAGGCGGCCAGGGTGCCGCCGCTCACGGTTTCGGCCAGAAATGCGGATACGGTCTCGGGGCCGAGGTTCAGAATGGTTTCTTCCAGGGCCAGGGCGCATCGCAGGCGGCATTCGGGAAACCGCAGACCATAGGAGCAGCGCAGGCAGTAGGGCGGGGGAATATGAACCGCATCGGACAAAAGGGGTGCGTAGGGTGCGCGAAAAGCCGTTCTACCCATGGCCGACAGCGCACCCAGCGTCAGGCCGTGATAGGATTTCCACCGGGATATCAGACGGATTTTTTGCGGCCGATCGGCTGCCAGGTGGATTTGCCGGGACAGCTTGATGGCCGTTTCCACCGCTTCGGCGCCTCCGGAAAGAAAGTAGAACCGATCCACGCCGGCCGGCGTGTGGGCTGCCAGGGCCGTGGCAAGTGCTTCCACTACGGGCGTGGTGAACATGGTGGGGTGGATGTAGTCGTAGGCGGATATCTGCGCGGAGACCGCCCGGGCGATTTCCTTCCGGCCGTGGCCCACGTTCACCACGATAGCGCCGCCGCTGGCATCCAGATAGCGACGGCCCTCCGTGTCTTCGATCCACACGCCTTCCGCTTTTCCCACCCGGGACATCGGCCGGTCCAGGCGCCGGGGAAAAACATTTCCCCCGATATTACGGTTTTCCTTGGCCATTGATCATGAATCCTTTCTCAAGTCTTTTCCGGTCTCAAG